>JARUHJ010000008.1 GCA_029667085.1 Deltaproteobacteria bacterium IMCC39524 | reverse complement strand
CTGTCGGGGGCGGTCATCTTCTGAACCATCAGGGTACGAAAGGCGGGGGAATATCTTGTTGGCATGACTGGTTGTCTCCTCTCTTTATTTATTTGAGGCGACAACTATGCTGACACATGGGGCCTGATGTGTAGGAATTAACGAAGGGATCTGTTTATCCTAAAAACTTTGAAGCCATCTTCTCCACGACGCTCGTGGTGTGTGTCTCTGATAGATGCGCATACCGTTTCACCATCTCCAAGGTCTTGTGTCCCAACACCTCGGCGATCTCCGGCGAGGTCGCGCCGTTCATTGCTAAATAAGAGGCTGTCGTGTGGCGCAAGTCATGAAACCGAAAGTCTTCAATCTTTGCTTGAGTCAATGCCTCTTTCCATGCTTTGCGAATATAGGCTGACTTGTCAGCTTTTTTGCCTGGGAACACATAAGGATTGTCCAAACGCCGAACCTTGGAAAGCTCTTTCAGTAAGACATGGGCCGGGCCGACCAGCGGTGCAGCACGGCGTTCATTGTTCTTAGTTTTATGTAGCAGGATGCGCTTTCGCTCAAAATCAACATCCTTCCAAGTGATCCCCATGATCTCGCCACGTCTCATGCCAGTTGTGAGAGCCAGAACAACCAAAGGGTAGAGTAGGGGCTCACTACTTTCCTTGCACGTCTCTAGAAGCCTGTCTCGTTCATCCTCGTCAAGAAATCGTACTCTTCCACGCGATTCTGTAAGTTTCTTGATACGGGTGAGAGGATTGAACTCCATCCATTCCCATTCCCTGATTGCCACATTGAAGAGGTGGGAGAGGGTTGCCGTGTAGCGATTGACGGTTGCCGGTGACTTGGGTGTGCCTCGGTTGGTCTTCTCTTTGGTGAGCTTGTCGCGGCACTCAACAATCATCGCGGCGTTAACGTCAGAGAGGAAGTAGTAACCGATATTGTCTTTCCACCAAGTGAGGTGAATTTTATGGTTGCGGGAGTTTTTAGGTCGGAGTGGTAGAACGTCTTCGGTGTAGCGGTCGATCAGGTCGGAGATGGTGTGTTTCTTGGCTTCTGCTGATTTGAAGTAGCGACCATCCTTGATCTCTTCTTCTGTACGAGCGCCCCATCTTTTCGCATCTGTTTTGCGGTCGAAGGTTGCTGATACAGGTGGATGACCTTTGAGGCGAACCAATGCCCTGTATTTTGTCTTGCCGTCTTTGCCTTTGCGCTCTTGAACCACTGCCATGAAAGCCCCCTGAAAGTCGTGGTTGGTCGTGATTTCTTGTGCACTACTGTACCACCAGTGTACCAAGGGGACAATTTAAAAAGAAAAAGGGAGTCGGCCATATTGGCTAACTCCCTGTTTTCTTTGTGGTACCGAAGGCCGGAATCGAACCGGCACGCTCGAAGAGCATCGGTTTTTGAGACCGACGTGTCTACCAATTCCACCACTTCGGCAAAGCGGAGTGCATTATAGGGTTTCGTTTTCCTACGGTCAAGAGTTATCACAACAAAAAAGGGCTACGCAATTTGCGTAACCCTTTGAAGTTTGGTGGAGCTAAGCGGGATCGAACCGCTGACCTCTTGAATGCCATTCAAGCGCTCTCCCAGCTGAGCTATAGCCCCAAACAGGTGCAGATTTATAGCAGAGCGGTATCAGGGTGTCAACTGATTTTTTACTCAGTTTCCCGTTGCCAACGCTACGGTAGAAGTGGTTATCTGTTTTTAAATTCACTGTCGCTTCCCGAGGTGCTGCGGAAGAGGGTGAGCAGCATCTTGAAACGTTTCACGGCCTTGACTTCGTGGGAGATGCCCCCGGGCATCAGAACAATCTCACCAGCAGAGACGCTGACCGGGTTGCCGCCGATGATGATTTCGGCCTCGCCATCGAGAACCTGTACGAAAGCATGGAACGGGACCGTATGTTCGGAGAGAGCCTGGCCGGCATCAAAGCTGAAAACTGTGAGGGTACCGGTTTCGTGCTGCAGCAGTGTGCGGCTGACAACAGCGCCGTCCTGATAAGGCGTCATCTCGCCCAGAGCGTATGCCTTGGATGGATCTACATGGATTTGAGCGGGTTGGCTGGACATAGGGTTCCTCCAAAAATGTTTAGTTGTTGGAGTTAGCTTAATGCATTTTTACGCGTCCGGCATTGACCGGTGTCAAGATTTTGGAATAGTGTCTGCGCCTTCTGGAATTTCGTTGAGCTTTTGCCAGAGTTGCTCGATGTCGCGGATCAGGCCGAGGTGCTCTGCGTTGTTAATTGCGAAGTAGAGTGAACCGAAGGTGTTTTTCTCATCTCCGAGTTTTACGTAAATCAGGGCAGCGTGGTACAGCAGTAAAGCTTTCTGGTCAGCATCTCGAACTTTCTCAAGGGCTTTATTAAGAAGTTCGATGGCCTCACTGTATTGGCTGGCCTGGTAGTAAAGGAAAGCCGCCAGATCAAGCTTCTCGATACTTCTCGGGGGGAGACGTGTAAGTAGTTCTTCTGCCTCATCGAGTTTGAACAGATGGTTGGCGTCGACCAGGGCCAAACGGTGCATAAGCTGTATCTGGTCAGGATCCTCTTCCGGTACCATTTTGAGGCCGCGCTCGTAGGTGCTGTGAGCTTCATTGTCCTCGTCGATGCGCTCGAGGATCTCGGCGCGGCGCAGGTAGTGACTGCCGACAGTCGGTTCTTTCCTGATGATGACGGCATATTCTTCTGCTGCCGCTGCATAGGCCTTGCTTTTAATCAGTTGCTCGGCACGGTTGATTATGGCCTCGACCGGACGTTTGTCCTCATTAACGGATACAGCTGCACAGCCACCTAGAAGCAGGGTGACGGTACAGCTGATTGCGATCATGAACCTGGTCATGCTAATCATTTTTGGCACTGCAAACCTTTCGAGGGATACTGCTGCGCTTAAAGGGTGATGCCAGTCAGTTTGAAGAGCGCTTCCTGGTACTTCTCCGAGGTCTTGTTAATGATGTCCTCCGGGAGAGGTGGGGGTGGTGCCTGTTTGTTCCAGTCAAGGGTCTCCAGGTAGTCGCGGACGAACTGCTTGTCGAAGCTTTGCTGGGGGCCGCCCGGCTTGTATAACTCCTGAGGCCAGAAACGTGAAGAATCAGGTGACATCGCTTCATCGATCCAGATCAGGCTGCCGTCGGGCATAGTGCCGAATTCAATCTTGGTGTCAGCGATAATGATACCCTTGTCGCGGGCAAAGTCGCGTGCACGACTGTAAATTTCCAGGGTTTTGTCACGAACCTGTTCGGCGATCTCTTGACCGCAGAGCTTGATAGTCTCTTCAAAAGAAATGTTCTCATCGTGCTCGCCGAGCTCAGCCTTGGTCGAAGGCGTGAAGATCGGTTTTTCCAGTTGCTCGCTTTCGAGCAGCCCCTCTGGCAAAGCGATGCCGCAGATGCTGCCGTTTTTCTGATAATCTTTCCACCCGGATCCGGAAACATAGCCGCGAACAATGCATTCAACCAGTAGTGGCTTGGCTTTCTTGACCAGCATGCTACGACCTTCGAGCTGGTCGCGGTAGATGTGGGTTTCTGACGGGTAGTCACTTACATCGGTAGCAACAATGTGATTTGGAACAATGTCGGACATCTGGTTGAACCAGAAGATGGAAAACTTGTTGAGAACCTGCCCTTTCTTCGGGATGCCTTCATTCATAATGACATCAAACGCGGAAAGACGATCGGATGTGACGATCAGAAGATGTTCTCCAAGATCGTAGATGTCGCGGACTTTGCCGCGATTGACCATCTTCAGGGTAGGCATGTTACTTTCGAGGACAATAGAACTCACGGTTATTTCTCCTTGTTGAGCAGATCCTGTATGCGGGGTGCGATAACGATTGTTGCTGCACTGCGGAGCTCTTCGAGGCGATTTGCGACCGCCTCGTTCTGCTTGCGGCTGAGAATCGTTTTCTGCAGTTCTGCACGCTTGGCTTCGTCCAGCAATGTCACGTCAGCAGCGATCCGCTCCTTGACTTCGACGACAACGAAGCGTTTCTGAATCTCGAAGAGTTGATCGATCGCAGTCTCACCCTCCTTAACCTCGAAAGCAGCAGTTGAAAGCTCCTCCGATGTGCCAAGGCGTGGCACAAAGGGACTGTATGTGCGCGTGAATTCGCCGGTCTCTTCGACCGTGTACTTGCCCCTTTTTGCCAGCTTCACAAGAGACCCACCATCGACCAGGTCGGCAACCAGTTCTTCAGCGGCCGCTTTTGCAAGTTTGACAGCTTCCGTGGCCTGGTAAGATGCGGTGACCAGATCTTTGACCTCGTCCAGTTCAGGAATGTGACTGGCGACGCGTTCTTTGAGGGCAAAGAGGATGATGCCGTCATCCGTAGCCACCGGTTTGGCCAACGTGTTCTCTTCCAGAAGATGGGCTGCGTTGATGATCTCTGCGTTGCTTCCTATGCCGTCTATGTAACCGTCACGGGCGAAGAGACCGGATTCTTTGAGGCCAAGCTCATTGGTCGTGGCTGCGGCTTCAAGATCGCCCGTTTTGCGATTGATGTTGTAGGCGTCCATCGCCTTTTCGAAGGCCAGTTGCTTGGCTTTTTCCTGGCGCAGTCCGGCTTTGACTTCGTCCATGGACTCTGCGAGAGATCGTACCCCTGGTTCGGTGTACTCTTCCACCTTGATGATGTGGTAGCCAAAGGTTGTCTCAACCACTTCGCTGATATCCCCCGGTTTCATGTTGAAGGCTGCTTGCTCGAAAGGCTTGACCATGGAGCCGCGGGTAAAGTAGCCGAGGTTGCCTCCCTTGACGGCGCTTGCCGCGTCGTCGGAGTTCACCCTGGCGAGTTCGGCGAAATCTTTCCCAGCCTTGACCTCTTCAAGCAGCTTTTCGGCGAAAGCCTTCTTCTCTTCGCGGACCGTTTCATCAGTCCCTTCATCAACCTTGATCAGGATATGCGAGGCCTTGATCTTTTCGAGAATCTCGAACTGGTCGAGGTGGCGACGGTGATACTTTTCGAGCTCGTTCTCGTCGAACGTCACTTCATCGATATAACGTTCTGGAACGAATTGCAGGTAACGCAGGGACACCATTTCGGGGGTGCGAAAAACTTCCTGCTGCTCGGCAAAGTAGGTGGCCAGAGCTTCATCAGTCACCTTGACCTTTTTCTCAAAGGATGCCGGCGTCAGGCTGACATAGTTAAGGTTGACCTTCTCGTTGTTGTTGCGAAACTCTTCATCGATCTCTTCATCGGTGACCGTAACGCCAGCTTGCAACTGCTCACGTACCTTGGAGGTTATCAGTTCGCTGCGTTGCATCGCTTCGAACTGCTCGCTACTCAAGCGCTGGTAGGCGAGGACCTGCAGATAACGATCCTTGCTGAAAACGCCATTCTCCTGAAAGGCCGGGATGTTGGCGATGGCGTCGACCAGCTCCTTGCCGCTGATCTCGATCTGCTGACGTTCTGCTTCATCCTGCAGCAGCACCTGGTCAATCAGGCTGTCGAGAGTTTTCTCGGCGAGCTTCAGCTGCTTTTCGAGAGCCGGCGTAAACTGGTCCTGGTAGATGTTCTGGTAGACCTGGTAGAGGTTACTGTAGGTGGTCTGGAAATCATTGAAAGCGATGGTCTTGCCGTTGACGATTGCTGCTTCAGCGCTTTGGTCTTCACCGGCGGGCCCTCCGGGCGAGGAGAGCATGGCGTAGCCGATGACGAAGCTGAGGATGATGATGGCAAAGGCAATTTTGATGATGATTGATTTCTGTTTGTTACGCACAAAATCGAGCATGAGTTGAATGTTCTCCTCGAGTGGAAATTTATGTCATTTGGCCATTGATCGTGCCATCCATTCTTGTCGTGTCACGGATAGAGCGAAGGCCTCCAAAGCAATAGGGCCGAATGTTAGACAATCGTCTGTGTAAATGCAACAGTTTTCCTTTCTGGTGAATCTGGACATGCAGGTATTTGGTTTGATCTAAGTTGCTGAAATTAAATGTTATTGCGTGTGTTGGCATTGTTTGAAGGGAGGGCGTCGATATTTTTGAGAGGCGAGGGGGCATTAACCTCGGCGGTTTTTTCTCGTAAGTTGCCATAAGAATAAGGTTTATCTCTTGAAAAGCCGGGGTGCTTTTGCTAGTGTTAACAACATTTTCCAGCTTTAGTTAACTCATGGATCTCCTGAAAGGAGTTGCCACACATTATGGTCAACTTGTTTGATGCAATTTTAGGTATGTTCTCCAACGATCTGGCGATCGATCTTGGCACTGCGAACACTCTCGTTTATCTCAAAGGTAAAGGGGTGGTCGTCAGCGAACCATCTGTTGTCGCGGTACAGAAAGATTCAGTCGGGCAGAGGAAGGTCCTGGCTGTTGGCACCGACGCAAAGAATATGCTCGGTCGCACTCCCGGCAGTATCGTTGCCATTCGTCCTATGAAAGATGGCGTCATCGCTGATTTTGATATCACCGAAGAGATGCTACGTTACTTCATTCGTAAAATCCATAACCGCAAAGCGTTGGTTCGTCCCCGTATCGTCATTTGTGTCCCCTCCGGGATCACCCAGGTCGAAAAGCGTGCGGTCAAGGAATCTGCTGAGTCGGCCGGTGCACGTGAGGTTTACCTGATCGAGGAGCCTATGGCTGCTGCGATTGGAGCCGGTCTGCCGATTACTGAAGCTTCTGGCAATATGATCGTCGACATCGGCGGTGGAACCACCGAGGTGGCTGTTATCTCCCTTGCCGGCATCGTTTATGCGAAAAGTGTTCGGGTGGGTGGCGACAAGATGGACGAAGCCCTGACCCAGCATCTCAAGCGCAAGTACAATCTGCTGATCGGCGAGCGCACCTCGGAGCAAATCAAGATCACGATCGGAAGTGCCTACCCGGATGGCCCTTACTCGCCGGAAGAGGGTAGGGTCGACACTATGGAGGTCAAAGGTCGTGACCTGGTAAGCGGTATTCCCAAGACCCTGGAAATCGGTGCCCAGGAAATTAGGGAGGCGCTCTCCGAACCGATCAATGCAATCGTTGAAGCCGTAAGAATTTCATTGGAAAGAACTCCACCGGAGTTGGCTGCCGATATCGTTGACAAAGGTATCGTCCTGGCCGGTGGCGGAGCCCTATTACGTAACCTAGACCAGTTGCTTCGTGAAGAGACCGGGCTGCCTGTCGTGATTGCCGAAGACCCTCTCTCCTGTGTTGTTCTGGGGTCGGGGAAGGTTCTGGATGAACTGGATCTGCTCAAGCAGGTCACCGTGGCCTCTTAATCGTCCTCGGGCAAGGCGGGCACTTCTTTATCCGGTAACCGCTATGGTTTTGCAGTATTTAAAAGAGGGCATTTCGCCCTCTTTTTTCGTGGAATTGAAGCATGTGGGAATGGTGGCAAAAAAATAGACCTTTGTTTCTCGGAGGCGTGCTGCTCTTGGTCGCCTTGCTCTGGTATTCTGTCAGCCTGCGCCAGCAGGAAGAAACTAATTTTATCGAGAGCGTGGTGTTGCGTTTGACCGGGCCGGTACAGGTCGGCTTCGACAATATGATTCTGGGGGTTGCCAGTACCTGGGAACATTACCTTTACCTGGTCGACACGGCAGATGAGAATCGCACATTGACTGAAGAGAATCGTACCCTGCGCGCGGTTTTGACACAGAGTGACGAAGTTCGTCTGGAGAACAAACGCCTGAGACTGTTACTCGACTTCAAAGAGACTCAGGACATTGATACACTGCCTGCTCGTGTGATTGCCGAAGACGCGTCCAGCTGGTTTCGGACTGTCATGATCGACAAAGGTCAGGAACATGGCGTTACCGAAGGGATGCCGGTGGTTGTCGCCGAAGGCGTCGTCGGTCGCGTTGTGCGCAGTAGCCCTCGTTTCTCACGAATTCTCCTGGTAACCGATGCTTCCTCGGCCGTTGCCAGTCTGTTGCAGGATAACCGCGCACGCGGGGTCTGCCGGGGACAGGGTGAACAGCTGGTCTTTGATTTTGTGCTGCGTCAGGAAGAGGTCAAGGTCGGTGACCGGGTCGTCACCAGCGGTATGGGCGGAGTCTTCCCCAAAGGCCTGGTCGTTGGTAGCGTCAGCAGCGTCGAAAGACAGGAGTTCGGACTTTTTCAAGCGATTGAGGTCATCCCCTCCGTCGACTTTTCCCACCTTGAGGAGGTTCTGGTCCTGCTGCGGGGGCCGCAATGAACCGCACCCTGATTTATTTTGCCCTGGCGGGGATCGCTATCATCCTGCAGACGGTACTTCTACCTCTGGTTCTTACTGGAGATTACAAACCTGACCTGCTTCTGATCCTGGTGGTTTACCTTGGCCTGCATGAGGGACCATGGAGTGGCGGGGCCCTGGTTTATCTCATGGGTTGGTTCTACGACGGCGTCGCCGGTGCCTTTCCTGGCCTGCATGGTTTTGTCCTGCTCGGTATTTTTCTTGCGGTGCGTGCTATTGTCACCCGGGTTAATACAGAAAGTTCGCCGCTTTTGTTACTTCTGGTTCTCGCTGGAACGATTCTTGACTCGATCCTCACTGCCTTTGCCCTCGATTTTTTCAGTCACGCCGCCCGGATCTGGCCGCAAATGGCCTGGCATCTGCCGGTGCAGCTATTGCTGAATTTTATTGCTGCTCTGATCCTGTTGCGGATCAGCGTCTGGTTGCAGCGGACCTTCATGCCGCGTAAAAAGCTGCCCGGCCTTCGCAAGCTTGATAGCCGTTATGAGTCTTAACCCGCCTCCCGAAGAAACTCCCGGACTACGACGCCGGTTTGTTGTCTCCTCCGTAATCATTGCCGGAGTTTTCTTCATTCTTGCGCTTCGCCTGTGGTTTTTGCAGGTTCTCGGCGTGGAACATTACCGTGATCTTTCTGAGCGTAATCGCATCCGCTACGTAGCAATCGAGGCACCACGAGGTGCTGTATTCGACCGTCACGGTGCTTTACTGGTTGATAATAGACCGGCGTTTACTGTTTCAGCCCTGCGCCAGGAGGTTGGTGATCGTGAGAATCTCTTCGCAACTCTCTCCGCGTTGCTTGACGTGGATGAGGAAAAGCTTGCAGAGCGCTGGAAAGAGGGGCAACGCTTACCTCGCTATCGACCTTTGCCGTTGCTTGAGGATGTCGGCCGAGAGGCGATGGAAAAGGTTCAGGAGAACTCTGTTGACTTGCCCGGAATCCTGGTTGAGGTCAAGCCGTTTCGAGACTACCCGCACGGTGAACTGGCCGCTCACCTGACTGGCTATCTTGGCGAGGTGACAGAAAAAGAGCTGGGTAAGCCAAGTTTCGAGGGTTATCGCTCCGGTGAAATGGTAGGTAAGACGGCTCTTGAGAGGATGTTTGAAGATCGGTTGCGCGGCACCGCCGGACAGAAACGGATTGAAGTTAATGTCCGGGGGCGGGAGCTTCGCCAGGTGACCACGCGCAGCCCATTACCCGGGCAGAGCCTTTACCTGACGATCGATACGAATTTGCAAAAAGCGGCAGAAGAGGCTCTTGGCGATCAGGCTGGCGCCGCGGTCGCTTTGGATGTTAATAACGGTGAAGTTCTGGCTTTTGTGAGCCGCCCGACCTTTGATCCTGCCTGGTTCGCCCGCGGAATCACCAGCGACGAGTGGCGTGAACTGATCGACAACCCCAGGCGGCCGATGACCAACAAGGCCTTACGCGGTCAGTACCCTCCAGGTTCTACCTTCAAAATGATTGTCGCACTGGCCGCTCTTGAGGCCGGCACCGCGACTCCTTCCACCACATTTACCTGCAACGGTAGTTTTCAGCTCAACAAGAGCTTCGAATATCGCTGCTGGAAGAAAAGAGGTCATGGTAAGGTTGATCTGCATAAAGCCATCAAGGAAAGCTGTGATGTCTGGTTTTACCGTGTCGGCCTGGAAGCTGGGATCGACAGAATCTCCGACGCGGCGACCCGGATGGGCCTGGGTCAGAAGACCGGGTTTCCCTTCGGGGCTGAACGCTCCGGGCTGATCCCGAACAGAGCGTGGAAGAAGAAACGATTTGGCACCAGCTGGTATGACGGTGAGACGGTCATCTCTGCGATTGGTCAGGGCTTCGTTTTGACGACTCCTCTGCAACTGGCCACCATGACTGCAGCCCTCGCCAACGGTGGTACGGTCTGGAAACCACAGATCGTGCAGAAGATCGTGGATCTTGAAGGTGCCACCGAATGGATGCTTAAACCTGAAAAGCTGAATGTAACGGCCTGGCCGAAAGCTGCGATCGCAGCGGTGCAGAATGCCATGGAATCTGTCGTCAACGATGTTGGCGGGACGGCCTGGCGCAGTCGTCTGGAAAAGGTCCGGTTCTCCGGTAAAACCGGCACGGCCCAGGTAATTCGTCGTCAGGATGACGATGAAGAAGAGCTGGAGGATGATGAGATCCCTTATCGGTACCGGGATCATGCACTCTTCGTTTCCTATGCGCCGGCAAAGAATCCGCAAATTGCCATTGCAGTGGTTGTCGAGCATGGCAGTCACGGCTCAAGTGCCGCCGCGCCTGTTGCTAAAGCCATGTATGACGCCTACTTCAAGGATGTGAGTGATAACGAAGAACCTGTAAAGGTTGTCTTCAGGGATTGAGCCATGTTTGACAGACGTTTGATCACAAATTTTAACTGGACATATGTTTTGCTGATTCTGTTGATTGCAGTCATCGGCATCGCCAACATGTACAGTGCCACATCATCCTGGACCACCGCGGCCCAGCCTGTTTATGTCAAACAGTTCTACTGGCTGGGGCTGGGGTTGGTGATTATTGTTCTCGTTTGCCTCCTCGATTACCGCCACCTTGAGTATTTAAGCTTTCCACTCTACGGTGGCAACTTGCTGCTGTTGATACTGGTTCTGGCTGTCGGCAAAACCAGCATGGGTGCGACACGATGGATCAGCCTGGCCGGTTTCAACGTGCAGCCGAGCGAGATCATGAAGATCGTCATCATCATCGCCCTGGCGCGGTTTTTTAGTGATAAGGCGCATCTGCGTGGTTTTTCGCTGAAGGAACTGATCGCTCCGGGCCTGCTGCTTGCGGTTCCTGCTCTGCTCATCATGAAACAACCTGATCTTGGCACCGCCCTGCTGGTGTTGTGTATCGGCGGCACCATGGCTCTTTTTGCCGGGATTCAGCGCAATGCCGTTGTCTTCCTGGCGGTAACAGGTTTCGCTGCCGCAGGGGGCGGATGGTTCCTTTTGCACAATTACCAGAAACAGCGCATCATGACCTTTCTCAATCCGGAGCGCGATCCTCTGGGTGCCGGTTATCACATCATTCAGTCCAAGATTGCTGTGGGCAGTGGCGGTATCGACGGAATGGGCTTCATGAAGGGAACCCAGTCACAGCTTTCTTTCCTGCCTGAGCGGCATACCGACTTTGCTTTCTCTGTCTTTGCCGAAGAGTGGGGACTGATCGGCTGTCTCCTGTTGCTGTCGCTCTATTGCCTGATCGTTATCTGGGGGCTGCATATTGCCTTACGCTCCAACGATCGTTTCGGCATGTATCTCGCCATTGGTGTCTCGGCCATGCTCTTCTGGCACATTGTCGTCAACCTCGGCATGGTGATCGGCCTGCTACCGGTCGTCGGTGTGCCCTTGCCGCTTTTTTCTTATGGTGGAACCAGTATGGTGACGACTATGACCGGGGTCGGTTTGCTGATGAATGTGAGTATGCGGCGGTTTATGTTTTAGGGGCTTGGTACAAGGTTCGCGGTACGAGGCACGAGGAAAGTCAAAAACAAAACAGCTTGAAGTGTTTTTTCTTGTCGTCAGCCTTGCTCGTCCGACGTCCCACGTCCCACGTCCCACGTCCCACGTCCCACGATCCACGATCCACGAACCACTTCTTTTTTGTTATAATGTCCCCATGACTATCCATCCCGCAAAATTCTGGGAAGCGCTTGACGAGGGCAGGGTCCGTTGTAACCTCTGCCGCTTTCACTGCGTGATCGCTCATGGCCGACGAGGGCGTTGTGGTGTGCGTGAAAACCACGAAGGTGAGCTCTTTTCCCTGATTTACGGTCAGACCGTGGCTGAAAACATCGATCCGATCGAGAAGAAGCCCCTCTATCATTTTTATCCTGGCTCCAACAGCCTGTCGCTCGCTACTGTCGGCTGTAACTTTCGTTGCCTGCATTGTCAGAACTACGAGATTTCCCAGTGGCCTCACGAGCGCTCCGGTATCCCTGGCACGAAAACTTCTCCGCAGGATGTTGTGCTTCGTGCTGTCGAAAGCGGGTCGGCGAGCATCTCCTACACCTACACCGAACCAACCATCTTTTACGAATACGCCTATGATACTGCGGTCCTTGCCAAAGCTGCCGGGGTCAGGAATGTTTTTGTCACCAACGGCTATATGACAACTGCTGCCCTGGAAGCGATCGCCCCGTATCTCGATGCTGCCAACGTTGATTTGAAAGGCTTTTCGAACAAGGCTTACAAGGAAGTTACAGGCGCGTCTCTTAAAGGCGTCCTCGATTGCCTGCGCGATTACCGGCGACTCGGCATCTGGCTGGAAGTTACCACTCTGGTGATTCCTGGGCATAACGACAGCGAAGATGAACTGAAACAGATTGCCAGCTTCATTGCCGATGAGCTCGGTCGAGACGTCCCCTGGCACATCTCAGCCTTCTATCCCACTTACAAAATGCTCGATCGCCCGGCAACGCCGGTGACCGCTTTATATCTGGCTCGCGATCTCGGTCGACGTGCTGGCTTGAAGTATGTCTACCTGGGTAACGTTAACGATCCCGGTGCCAGCGATACCATTTGCCCTGCTTGCGGGAAAACGGTCATTCGTCGGCAGGGCCTGCGGTTTGTTGACACGGATCTGACCGGTAATCGATGTAATTTTTGTGGCTATGAGATCCCCGGTGTGGCCCTGGCTGGAAACGAATAATTCTTCGATAGACGAAAATTGGTTTTTTTGTGAGAAGAATGTGAGTATTGGTATGATATAATCTAAAAAAATCAAACTCTCAGATAAGAGCAAACCTGCAGCAACGCTGGGACGCAAAGTAACGAGTCCGCTGAAGTGGTGGATGGTCGTGCTACCGAAGAGAGTGGCATAGAGCAGAAATTATGGCACCCTTTTTCAGTTTATCGAAGAGGGGTGTTTTTGTTTGTGAGACGGAAAGGGGGCTGTAGATGAAATCTTTCGTTCTGTTTGCGGCCTTGCTTGGAGGCTTTGGTTCCCTGATTTATCAATTCTCTTTTTGGTCTGTTGTTGGCATGGCTTATATGGTTGCAATGGCTCTGGTTGTGTTGATTGCCTTTGCCTCTCGGGCTAATAACAAGGGGTTGAAAAAGTCTCGAGCTGCTGACTCACAAACTTTATGAGTGAACCGTTTTTTTTCTTTCGGTTAAACAACGGTGCAGTTCACATTTCTGTGGCATATGGCACAACCATATGCTTGAAAATTCAAACCTACTTATGCTTGGTCTCTATTCCGTTGCATTCCCGCCATTTGATCGTTAACATCCCATCACCATGACAACTGACTTTCTCGAATATATTATGGAAGATGCCCAGGAGATTGAGCGTCTTGAACTCAAGACCGATCCGCAGGCGGTGCTTAAGCAAGCGCAGTGGGCCGGCCTTGCTCCCGGCATGCGTGTTGCCGACATTGGCTGCGGGCCCGGTTTGACTTCGCACCTCCTGTATGATGCCGTGCAGCCGGCAGGGCAGGTGATTGGTGTCGATTTTTCTGGGGATCGGATTGAGCATGCGAGAAATCGCTATCAGCAAAACGGCTTGGTTTTTCAACAAGAAGATTTTTTCGGAGATCTGACCGCGCTGGGACACTTCGATTTCGTCTGGGCACGTTTTGTACTGGAGTTCCATCGCAGCCGAGCTACTGAACTGGTTGCAAAACTCAGTCGTCTGGTCAAGCCCGGTGGTGTTCTCTGCCTCATCGATCTCGACTATAACTGCCTGAGCCACGACGGCTTGCCTGAGCGGGTGAATGCTACGATTCAGGATGTGATCAAGGGTCTGGAAAAAAGGGCTGATTTTGATCCCTACGCAGGGAGACGTCTCTATGGCCACCTCTTTGATCTGGAATATCAAGAGCTTCGACTCGACATGTCGAGCCATCACCTTATTTATGGTGAGCTCACTGAGGTTGAGCGTTACAACTGGGAGCGCAAAGTTCTGGTTGCTGCGAGACGCTCAGGATGTGATTTCTCACTTTATGGCGGCGATTTTTATGCGTTTGCTGAAGAATTCACGACATCATTTAAAAACTCTCGCCGATTTACATATACGCCGTTGATCTGCTGTTGCGGGAAGAAGCGGTAAGTTTCTATAGTACATTTATATAATGAGAGGGCCTGAAGCAGATTCTGCTTCAGGCCCTTTTAAATTTGTCTGTTGCTGTAAAGCTCTGATGGTCCAACAGGCTGCTAGTGGGTGAGCCCGCCATCTACCTGGGCTATGTAATTGTACAAGGCTTCTGCAGCCGGTTGCTCAACCTCAGTAAAGTGGACGCCGTTACCTGTGGGGAAGTCCGGTTTGGCTTTTTTGCAGTTGTTGTTGGTCCAGACCACCTTTGCCAAGGCTTCGATCGGTGGTGCATCGACACCCGGCAAGCTGAAGTGCAGCTTGATAATGGTTCCTTCCTGAACAGGTTCTGGTACGCTGACAAACATTCCCTCGGTGCTGAGATCTTCCGAGAGACCGTTGGTTGCATGACTGTTGGCGCGCAATGAAACATTGGTTCTGCAAGGCACGCGCTTTGGGCGGTTGATGTCGCAGCTTGGGAAGGGACCCTGTTGTTTCTTGTGGTAGCGGATAAAGGCTTCGACGATTTGCGAGTCAAAGCGGGTGCCGCTATGTTGGCGCAGAAGCTTGTAGGCAATGTCTGTGGGCATCGGGTCACGGTAATGACGCTTGGAGGTAATGGCTTCGAAGAAATCAGCAACGGAGATAATCAAGGCCCCGAGGGGGATGTCGTCGCCTTTGAGTCCCCAGGGGTAGCCTGTGCCGTCGATGTTCTCATGATGCGCTGCTGCAATCGAAGGGATGTTGTGGTAGATCCCGTCAAAGTTGATCCCCTCGAGGATGTCCTTGGTCTTGCGCGTGTGAGTTTTCACGATGTCGTATTCTTCTTCCGTTAACTGTCCTTCTTTTTTGAGAATCGCGTCTGGAACGCCGATCTTGCCATAATCGTGCAGCAGGGAGGCGACCCGTATCCTTTCGGTCTCCTCTTCGCTGATGTTCAGAGTGTTGCAGATGCCCACGGAGTACTCTGTGACTTTTTTACTGTGCCCTGCGGTGAGCGGGTCACGGGCATCAATGGTGGCGGCCAGAACTTCGAGAGTCGAGTGGAATTGACGCTCCTTGGTCTGCAGCAGGTCAGCGTTTCGAATGCTGATTCCCAGCATTGGTGCGATTCCCATCAGCAGACTGACATCACTTTGCTGCAGCGGTCTTTTCGATTTGAGGTTGTCGACGGCCAGCAGGCCGATCGACTTGCCTTCGCAGATAATCGGGCAACAGATAAAGGAGTGGGCTCCCAACTTTTCAATCAGCGACAGGCTGCGTGACGAGAGCTTGCCGTGCAGTTCCCGAACGTCATCAATCAAAAAGGGCCGTTGTTCATGGAATGCAACCACGAAGACCCCTCGTGAACTCGGCTTGTTAAGGTGGAATGCGATGCTGTTGAGCATGCGCAGCTGTTCACTGTTGTAGCCAAAGCCGGTACGGAAGAGCAATTGGTCACGATCCTTGTTGGCGAGCATGATCATGCCGCGGTCGAAGTCGAGCCGTTTCTTGAGGACCTGAATGACGTTGGCGAGAATCTCGTCGACTTCCGTCGGGGCACTGATCGCCTGGCCGATTTCGTTGTTCATCAGGGAGTTGCTGTAGTTGATGTTCATCTGTTCGATCAGTTTTTCACTTGAATCGAAGAGGTTGTCGAGGCTGCGGCGCAGTTCCCTGTTCTCCTTGGTGCGTGCCGTGTAGGAGAGGGCGGCGATCGTGGCTAGTGAAGCGGGTATCAGGGTTTGTGCCGTCAATGCCGGGTTCCAGAAGGTTGCTGCACCACAGGCGCCTGCCAGGGTAAATGCTGAGATGTCACGGGTTTTGCTCCACAGGTCGGCTGCCGAGCGCTTCCAGCTGATCACGTAACGGCAATGCTGGCCGCCGTCGAAGAGGCATTCTGGATGTTCGATGATTGGCATCTTGTCGTTGAACATCATGCAAATGGCTTCGAAGAAGCCCATGCGGTTTTCGCATTGGAAAACTTTTTCATCGATCCCGGGGTAGGGCGTGACCACGACTTCAACGCTATTGTCGCTAATGCGTTTGGACTGATATTGAGCGGAACGGGTGAACTTGCTGGCAGCGTTGCGAATCAAGCCGAAGGCGTGTGCCGGGCCGACCAGACCGAGGATATATTGGCGCATGGCCCCTATGGCTTCCGGCGAAGCAGAATAACGACCAGCATCGCGGGCTACTTGAGGGTTCCCTGTTACTTCGACGGCTTTTGCATAAAAACGGTCAATCTGTGACTGGGTGAACCAGTGGGATTGGTCCGCGACCTCATAGCCTTGCATGCCAGCATATTCAAGAGCTATGGAGGTATCGATGTCAGGATGCTTCTTCTTCAACAGTTTGATGTACGTATCGATGATACGGCTGTTGTATATCAGGTCCTTGGATAGTTTCGGCGTCATGATGTAGATTCTTCCTTGCTTCTGTTTATGCGCTTGAAATAATTGCCGCAAAACTCGAAATAGGGGTCAAGGTGCCCACAGTTGAGCACCCAGAGATTGTATTGTTTCTCAATATCGATTGACTGGCTTGCCGCATAGTCTGGCGGGTAGCTTAAGATCGGCACCTCGTCATGCGGGTACTTGGCGGCCAACATGGAAATCGCCGTAAAAAAAGCCTCGCGAGGCAAAGCTTTGTTGTCAAGAACGATCACCGTGATGGCGTTGGTCAGGTTGGAGAGGTTCAACCCGATCTCCGTACGCAGGAGCATGAAGAGCGCAATGGTTGTGCCTTCTTTCTGCAGGGCAAATAAAGATTGCTCGCGCTGAAAACCGGCCTTTTCATAGCTCTTCTGCAGTGAAGAATCCGGCTGGCTCTCAATTTTGAGGTCCATCCCCTGCAGCATCAGCCCTCCGGATTTGTTCTGGTAAAATGCCTCCAGATCGAGCAGGTCTTCTTCTTTTGCCGGCGTCAGCTCCCAAGCCCCTCCATCGCGCCACTTGAGATCATATTCCTTGCGATAGTGGAAGTAGTCAAATGTGTCAACGGAGCAGTTGGAAGGGTCATCGTAATGTTTGGCGACTCCACCGAAGATGCGTTGCGGAAACCTGTTCTCCGGCCGGAAAAAGCACATGACGTAATCCATGTGTGCCGAATAGAGCGCCTGGGCTTCGTTGACGGCTTCACCGACCAGTTGTAGCGTCTCCATGCCAGCCTTGCGCGAATGAGTGCGGTCGGCTGCGTGATGGTGGATCAGCCAGGAGTTGTTGAACTGACGGAGCATCGCCATGTGGCCGACGATCCTGCTGTTCTCCTGGTAAATGAAGTGGCGGGCGATCTCCGGAGCAGAATCGTAGAGTTTGCTGTAAGTCTCCTTGAACTCTTCCTTATAGTCCTTCAATGATAGATACTTCTGCGGGTAGATAAAGCCGCTGGAGAAAAAGAACTCCCAGAGCTGGTCAAGGTCGATCTTCGGACAAACACCTTTGCTGCGGTCGTCGGCGCGGTGCAACAGTGACATGAGACGGGTATGGTCGGAGACTTCCATGTCAAGGATGGCCAGGCCACAGCGTAAGGGCGCGTCTTGGTCAGAATCATCGAGACTCTGGCAATAGACGACCTGTGCCTGGCAGGCCAGACTGAACGAATCTGCAAGGCGCAACTCGAGTTTTTCCAACAGCATCCCCGGCAAGAGCTGTGCTTCCTGGGGTGCTTCTGCTACAGCCATGCCGGCGCCTGAGAGATCCGTTACATCGAGTCGAATCAGGTTCTTTGTCAGTGGATGAATAAAAACAGCTTCCGGGGCCGGGCGAAGAGCCAGGCGGCGATTGCGATGTTTCTTTGCCGGGAAACGGCTTTGCTGGGCAAGAGATGGTTTCACCACGACCGTATGTTGGTCACGTTTGCCGTGACTGCGCAATAGCTGGCCTGGAGTTGAAAGCAGTGTCTGCCCTGACTGGGTGAAGATCACGGTGAGCGGCTCTTCCTGCTTCAGCCACTGAAAGGTTTGAGGCGGCTTCGCCTGTAGCTCCAGGCGAAAAGCCGCTGCACTGAAGTCTTCCAGGGTGCCGGAGAAACTGGCTCCGTTTTGTATAACGTTGACTGCGATATCAGCGCAGAAGTGTCTTCTGATTCGGCGGGAAGTCAGTTGGTGACAGACTTCCGGAAGGTGACAGGTTAAACCATTTTCGATCAGGCTGGCTTTTTCCAGGGCCACTTGCAGAATATGGTGACCGTGAGGAACTTCCAGGTGGCGCAGTTCAAAATCTCCACGGCCGACGCCTGGAGGCAGCGTGGCGTCCCAGAGGCAAATGAAGTTTTCGTCGGCACAAGGTTCCGGGATGGCTTGCAGCCGCAGGCTCCGACCATTTTGTCGGTGAGTGAGCAGAACCGTTAAGGCCTCTGATTGAAAGTGCAGGAAGTTAAGCCGGTTGATCAGCGTTTCTCGGCTGATTTTCCGAGCGGATTGGTTGATTGGAGTGACAGGTGCTTCATGTGCATCGTCCGAATGTCGATGCGTCTTTCTCGTGTTTCGGGTGGTGCTTTTCAGGTCAGTGCTTTGCACAGATGTTCCTGGTTGAAGTCCTAGTGAGCAGACCCTACCATCTGCCAATTCAAGCTCACCCATAAGTTGGGTCAGAATGTTTACTAATTGCACTATAGTTTAATAAAATTATGCACAATTATATGTAAATTAAAATAATAGTCAAGAAGTTATATTCAAATGTATCCCTTATATTGGGACTGTTTTTCGAGTGGAGGCTGGGGACTGGGGACTGGGGACTGGGGACTGGAGGCTAAGGTTTAAGGTTTAAGGTTTAAGGTTTAAGGTTTAAGGTTTAAGGTTTAAGGTTTAAGGTGGGCCCCCAAAGTTCCAGTCCCTAGTCCTCAGCCCCCTTGTCTTTGTCCTGTTCTGCTCTCTGTGAGGCCCACCAGTCGAGTCTTTCCTGGATTGTTTTCTCGTATCCGGACTCTTTGGGGCGGTAGTAGCTTGTGTCACCAAGAGCTTCGGGGAGATGTTTTTGGGTGACAACGCTGTTTTCATGGTTGTGCGCGTATTGATAATCTTTGCCGTAGCCAAGTTCTTTCATGAGGCCCGTCGCGGCGTTGCGCAAGTGGTGAGGAACTGGCAGAGCGCCACTCTGGCGAACTTCTTTCTGCGCCTCGCCAATGGCCACATAGGCTGCATTACTCTTGGGAGCTGTGGCCAGGTAGGTGACGGCTTGAGCCAGCGGGATGCGGCCTTCCGGCAGCCCTATGAAGTGAACGGCCTGCTGGGCAGATACAGCGATTTGCAGTGCGCGCGGGTCGGCATTGCCGACGTCTTCTGAGGCAAAAATGACCATCCGACGCGCGATGAAGAGCGGATCCTCGCCAGCTTCAATCATGCGGGCCAGCCAGTAAATGGCGCCATCCGGGTCTGAGCCACGCATACTTTTTATGAACGCGGAGATTACGTTGTAGTGTTCTTCGGCGCCTTTGTCATAGAGGAGTGGCGCTTTTTGCATGGCGGCTGCCGCATCGCTCTGCAGGATAGTTTTTCCGGTGGCGGTAGCCGCTGCGACTTCCAGGCTGTTCAGCGCGGAGCGTGCGTCGCCATGAGATTGTTCAGCGATGAAGGTGATTGCTCCATCGTCGATGGTCAGTTGTTGCTCGCCAAGCCCTTCTTGTGAGGAGAGCGCTCGGTTGAGGAGTTTTGCGATATCGTCTGCCGCCAAGGGTTCGAGAACAAACACTTTTGAACGGGAGAGCAGGGCGGAATTAACCTCGAAGGAGGGGTTTTCTGTTGTTGCGCCGATCAGGATGATGTCGCCATTCTCCACCCAGGGTAAGAGTGCATCCTGTTGAGCTTTGTTGAAACGATGAATTTCATCGATAAAGAGCAGTGTCCGCCGCCCGTAGTAGTTTCTCTCCTGCTGAGCTTTGGCGACGACTTCGCGAATATCCTTAACGCCTTGCAGGACGGCCGAGAAGGCAACGAAATAACTGCGGGTGGTCTGAGCGATGACTCTGGCCAAGGTGGTTTTGCCGGTCCCCGGTGGACCCCAGAAGATTGCAGAGGTGAGTTGGTCCTGCTCGATCAGGCGTCGTAAGATGCCCTTTTCACCGAGGAGATGCTGCTGGCCAACCATTTCGTCGATGCGCTGCGGTCGCAGGCGCTCGGCCAAAGGTGCCGGAGCTTTCCCGGATGTTTCTGAGGAAAAAAGATCCATCGTTGCCATGTGAAATTTAGAGTTAGGTTGGTCCGGAAATGCAATGATTGGACTTTATCACAAAGGGTCTTTGTGGACAAGAGGGAGGTGGCGTAAGTCATTGATAGGCATAGACTTTGACGGTTTGTTGTGATAGTGTTCGCTCACTCGGAGGGATCGTTCTATGAAGCGCATTGGAATTTTTGCCAAACGTCACAATGAAGACGCCGCCAGTCTTGCAGATGAGGTTGTTGCCTGGCTGGTTGACCGTGAGATCGAAGTCTTTGTTGATGAAGCTCTTGCTGAAGCCATGCCTGATATGCATGGCTACCCTGGGCAGGCTATCCCGCCCCTGGTTGATATGGTCGTTGTTCTTGGCGGCGATGGCACCCTTCTCTCGGTCGCACGTCTGGTCGGCGACCTGCGTACCCCTATCCTGGGAGTGAATCTCGGCAGCCTTGGTTTTATGACAGAAATTACCCGCTCTGAACTCTTCCCGATGTTGGTACAGGTCCTCGTGGGTGACTTCACTGTCTCCGAACGTATGCGCCTGTTGGCTATTATCCGTCGCAAGGGAGAGGAAGTTGCACGTTACCGGGTTCTTAATGATGTTGTTATCAACAAGGGTGCCCTGGCCAGGATTATTGATATGGAGGCCTGGGTTGATGATGATTACCTGACGACTTTCAAGGCTGATGGCCTGATTGTTTCGACACCGACCGGATCAACCGGCTATAACCTGGCCGCTGGCGGCCCTATTATCTATCCCGGTAACCATTGCCATGTTATCGCACCGATCTGTCCCCACACGCTGACCAATCGACCCATTGTTGTTTCTGATGAAGCAACGATCCGGATCGCGGTTAAATCTCTGGATCAGGATGTCGTCTTTACCGCCGATGGCCAGGAGGGAATGCCCCTTCAGTGCGGCGATGTGGTTGAATTGCGCAAGTCAAATCATTCCACTCTGCTGATCAAAAGCCCCAGTAAAGATTATTTCCAGGTGCTGCGTACCAAGCTGCACTGGGGGGAAAGATGATTTGAAGCGAGAAACACGTAACGAGGAAAGGCCAACCCCTTTGCTGTCCAAGCCCGCTCCTTGGACGTCACCCACAACTTTTGCGCTATGATGTTTTGTTCGCGCCACTCACTAAGCGCCACGCGCCATTGACCCTATGCTTATCAATCTGACCATTGCCAACTTTGCCATTATTGACCGGCTTGAAGTTCAGTTCGACGAAGGCTTCAACGTACTTACCGGTGAAACCGGCGCAGGTAAATCAATTATCCTCGACGCCTTTGGCCTGCTGCTGGGTGACCGGGCGCGTCCGGACCTCGTTCGTGCCGGCGCAAGTGAAGCCACTGTGGAAGCGCTTTTTGATCTGACCGGGCGTGATGATATTCTACAAGCCTTTACAGTCGCCGGCTTCTCCGTCGACGATGAACTTGTTTTGAGACGCATTGTGCAAAGCGGCGGTCGGAGCCGCGCTTATGTTAATGGCAACCTGGTGACCCTTGCACAATTGCAGTCTTTGAGTGAACTTCTGGTGACGGTCTGTGGTCAGCATGAACATCAGTCATTACTGCAACGAAATGTTCATCTGACGGTTCTGGATCGTTTCGGTAACCTTGACGAGCCCTTGCGCCTCTACCGTGAGTCTTACGGGCTGATGAAGAAAATTGCCCAGCAGCTTGAATGTCTGGAAGATGCCGAGCGTGAGCGCCAGCAACGACTCGACTTCCTGCGGCATCAAGCTGATGAAATCAGTTCTGCACAGTTGCTTCCCGGTGAGGAAGAAGAACTTCTCGCCGAGCGATTGCTGTTGCAGAATGCCGAGCGCCTCGCAGGGGTAACTCGTGGTGGTTACGAAGCCCTTTATGAGGGCAATGGTGCGGTGTGTGAGGTTTTAGGTGGCCTGGTGTCTGAATTGCAATCGGTCGGTGAGATTGACCCTGAGCTGGCAGAGTTGGCAGAGACTGTTCAACGCAGCCTTTTTGAAATGGAGGACGTTTCCACCCGACTGCGGTCATACCTTGGTCGGATTGCTTTTGAGCCGAACCGTCTCGAAGTCATTGAGGAGCGTCTTGCGACCTTGACCCGCCTGAAACGCAAGTACGCGCCGGCTGTAGAAGACATTTTGGGCCTATTGGAAAACTTTGAACAAGAGATTGCCGAACTGGAAAATACGCAAGAGACTCGGGATAACCTCTCAGAAGAACTCGTGGCTCACTCTGTGGAGAGGCGGGCTCTGGGCGAAACCCTCTCTGCTGCACGCAAGAAGGCGGCTCAAGCGCTCGAGGCAGGACTCCTCGAGGAGATGGCCGCTTTAGCTATGCCGGGAGCGTCTTTTGGAGTGACTTTCGTTGAGCTGGAGAGCCCTGGGCCGGACGGCCACGAGCGGGTTGAATTTATGGTCAGCTCGAACCCGGGGGAGCCCCTGATGCCGTTGGCCAAGGTCGCTTCCGGTGGTGAACTTTCTAGGATGATGCTGGCCCTTAAGCGACTTGCGCCGGAAGCGGACAGGGTGCCAACGGTTATTTTTGACGAAGTGGATGCCGGTATCGGTGGTGCTGCAGCCACCGCGGTCGGCCGCAAGTTGCAAGTCGTGAGTCGGACCTCACAAATTCTTTGTGTGACACATTTGCCGCAGGTGGCAGCCTTTGCCGACCACCACCATCGCGTTGTTAAACGTGAGCTTGACGGTCGCACTCTGACTAGGATGGAGCATCTGGGGGATGACGAGAGGGCTCAGGAGATGGCCAGGATGCTCGGTGGGGCGACGGTAACAGAACAGACCTTGCTGCACGCGAAAGAGTTGATTGCTGCGTCATCGGCTTCCTGAGAAATTTAACAACCCTTTTTTGCCAGGAATACTCATGATTAGAAAAGCGATTCTTCAGGATGCCCGTCAAATACACCAGCTGTTGATGGTTTACGTCAAGGATGGTCTGGTGCTCTCGCGTTCACTGATGGACATATTTGAGTCGATCAGAGATTTTTATGTCTTTGTCGAAGATGACCGGGTTGTCGGTGTTGCTGCTCTGAATATCTGTTGGGAAGATCTTGCCGAGGTGCGCTCTCTGGTTGTTCATGAAGATGTTGCAGGACGAGGAATTGGCAGCCATCTGGTTGAGGCCTGTCTTTCGGAGGCGCGTCGGCTTGGTATTGGCAGAGTTTTTGCTTTAACTTACCAGCAGAGCTTTTTTGAAAAGCTTGGTTTTGAAGTGATTGAGAAATCGGAACTGCCGCAAAAGATCTGGAGTGATTGCATCAAGTGTGTGAAGTTTCCGGACTGTGATGAGATTGCACTCAGTATTTCGCTTTAAAGATCAGAGTATTTTTTTCTCGGTGTGTTGGTTTAAGTGTTTTATAATGCCGTTTGTTGTGCCTTTAATCTTGACAGTGGGCTTGACAGTCCTTTATTAATTACCATTGAAATTCAGTGAAAACAGGTTGTTCAGGAGGTTTAAGGATTTGCCAGCAAAACGTTTTACCGTAATGATCATACCGGAAGGATCCCATCAGGTTCGTCGCTTTGCGGTGAGGAGTTCTGTTGTAAAAGGGGTTCTGGCTTTATCTGTGGTTCTGGCTTTGGGTCTTACCGGACTGACTGTCGATTATGTAATGACCAATCTGGATCGTAATGAGCTCCATCGCCTGCAGGTTGAAAACCTGTCACAGCGCGAAGAGCTGAATCGCCTGGTGGTTAAGCTCGAAGACCTGCGTCAGGAGATGGTCGTTTTGGCACAAAATGATGCCAAGGTCCGTGTCATGGCCAAGCTTTCGGCTCCGAAAGGTGACAGTATTGCCGGTGTCGGCGGTCCTGCTCGTGAAGACGATGTCAATCGGGAGTTCAGTGAAATCCAACTACGCATTGACGAAGTGCGACGCCAGATTGATCTGCGTCGTGAAAGCCAGGAAGAGATTCAGGGTATTCTTAATGACCAACGTTCATTGCTTGCTGCCAAGCCTCAGGGTTGGCCTGTCAAGGGTTGGTTGACTTCAAGTTTTGGCTTACGTCGGGACCCTTTCAATGGCAGACGCAAGATGCACGAAGGCCTTGATATCGCTTCGAGAATGGGAAGCCCCGTTGTTGCAACAGCTGACGGTATTGTCAGCAGCGTTAGAACCGAGGCGGGCTATGGCAAAATGGTAACCATTGATCACGGCTACGGCTATCGAACAATTTATACGCACAATTCAAAATTTCACGTCAAGGTCGGTCAACGGGTCAGAAGAGGTGATCGTATAGCGTCTGTGGGGAATACCGGGCGCTCGACAGGGTCCCATGTTCACTACGAGATTCGTCTTAACGGTGTTCCTGTTAATCCGAATAAATATCTCTAAGTATGCTTCAAATAACAAAAAAAGCCCGGCTATGCCGGGCTTTTTTTGTTTTCTTGCTTGAAGTTTCCTCCAGACATAAATGCGTTTGCTTTGTGCTGCCATTATTTAATTATTTTGGTCTGCACCGTTGAGTATTTGTTACGACTCTTTTTCTCTTGTGATTTAAGTGCCTTCGACTGGTTGACTAATGGCTTTATTCCGCTAATCTATACTTTATAATAATTATAAATTAATGATCTGTCTTTAGATCAAGCGGTTGAACTAAGCACTCTAAAACGTATAAGGAGAACTACAATGAAACAGGTTTCCCGGTATTTTATGACGATCACATCTTTGGTTTTGGCTATTTGCTTGGTATCCCCCTTTGTGGCTGGTGCAGAAATGGTCAAGAAGGCGGATAACTTTATTGTTTTCATGGACCAGTCGGGTTCCATGGCCCAAGCCAAGGCCAAGCCCGGTGAGCAGAAGCTGGATAAGGCCGTTGTTGCAGTTAAGCGCCTCGATCAGGCCGTTCCCGAGCTAGGCTACACAAGTTCTGTTGCGCTCTTTGCTCCTTATAAAACAGTTAGCCAGCCTGCAACCTACAAGACAGGTTCTATTGGTTCTGCCGCTGAGAGCTTCAAGCCTGCATTTAACAGTTTTACAACCATGGGTGATGGCTTAACGGCCGTTGCTCCTGCCACATCCGGCAAGACTGCCCTGATCATGTTTACAGATGGTGCCTGGAATGCCGGTGCTGATCCTGTCGCTTCTGCCAAGAACCTTTATAGCCAGAACTCTGATCTGTGCATTCATGTCGTAAGCTACGCTGATACACCCGAAGGGCAACAGACCATCGATGCTATCAAGGCTCTTTCCGGTTGCTCTGTTGTTGTGGACGCAAAATCTCTTGAGTCCGATGCGGCGATGGCTCAGTTTGCTAAAGATGTTCTCTACGAAGAGCGCAAGCCTGCTCCAAAACCTGCTCCCAAGGTTGCTCCTGCTCCAGCCCCAGCCCCAGCCCCGGTTGCCAAAGAAATCATCACATTTAGCCTGCTCTTTGATTTTGATAAGGCAGACATCAAAGACGAGATGATTCCGGTTCTTGAAGAAGTCAAGATGATCCTGAAGGAAGACAGCGGCACAGATTTCGTCCTTTCAGGCCACACTGACTCATCAGGACCCGAAGCCTACAATCAAGGCCTTTCGGAAAGACGCGCCGCCTCAGTTAAAAAATGGCTCACTGACAATGGCGTTGCTGCTTCGCGGTTGGAAGCTGTTGGCTATGGTGAGACTCGCGCCAAGTACAACAATGACACCAGGGAAGGTCGCAAACTCAACCGTCGCGTCGAGTTGCAATCAAAGTAAGCCTTTCCCAGATCAATTAAGGCTGTGATCAAAACCGGCCGGGTGCTGCAAGCACCCGGCCGGTTTTTTTTGTTCTCGTCTCTTTTCTTGCACTGTCAGGAGAGGGAGATATACTTCGATTTAACGGTATGATGTGACGTAAATTGTTATATGGAGTAGATAAGCTCTGTTATGTTGTTGGTGTTTTTTACAGGAGATTTGCTTTCTTCTCTGTGAAATCAAAGGGTTAACCCAACCTAAGGACTTTCTGGTACGATCGTTGCTCAGAGAGAGTAACAAGAAACAGGAATTCCTAGTTGGAGGTGCCTTATGAAAAGTCTCGTGCAAGTCTTAACTGTAACGATCATTGTTTTTCTCTTTGCCATGCCAGCGGTGTCAAGTGATGTGGTCACCAGTAGTCCGCCTGCAGATAATGAGCTATTGGTCAGGCTCGCAGAATTCGAAACCTTTGCCCGGTCAAAAGTACAGCAACTGAATCAGAATCATAAGAACTCCCAATCTCACATGAAGATCACTCAGCAAAAAGATGGTACCTATCGTGCCCGCTACCATAAAATTGACAATTCGACCATGAAGGTCAAGGTGCGGCGCTCGCAGTCTGATTCTGCTCCTTACGTTGGCATAATTAGCTATAGAGAGCAGATTTTTGAGTCTTCTGCCAGTGCGCCGGAAGAGTTTAAAAATGATATGTTTGCGGTTGTAAAAGTTATACCTAACAGGCATATCTTCAGTTTTCGTAAGGGAGTATGGAACTAAGGTGTTATTGGCGTCTATGTAGATGCCGATTGATGAAAGGTAGCGGCGCAATTCCTGGTCTTTTGACTCGGGGTTGTGCCGTTTTTTTTGCCCTTGCCTTCACTGCTCCTTGATGTTTAAAAGCTAAATCGATCTGCCCCTTTAGCGCTTGTGAGCACACTCTCTGCTGTGTTAAAGTTTGCAATTCTGAACGGAACGCCAAGCGGCGTTTTTTTCGCATATTACGCGTACATGGAGTTATACATGATTGGAAGTATTCTGAAAAAGATCGTTGGCAGCAAGAATGATCGTGAGCTCAAAAAACTTCAGCAGCAGGTTGACGAGATCAACGCACTGGAGCCGTCTATTCAGACACTCAATGATGCTGAGCTGAAAGCCAAGACGGTTGAGTTTCGTTCGCGCCTGGCGAGTGGCGAGACTCTTGATGATCTCCTCTCTGAGGCTTTTGCCGTGGTGCGAGAGGCCGCCGTACGCGTATTGGGTCTGCGGCACTTTGATGTCCAACTTATCGGCGGTATGGTTCTACATTCCGGTAAGATTGCAGAGATGAAAACTGGTGAGGGTAAAACCTTGATGGCGACCTTGCCCGTTTATCTCAACGCCCTGGCTGGAAAGGGTGTACACGTTATTACGGTGAATGATTACCTTGCCAAGCGTGATGCTGCCTGGATGGGCGCTGTCTATAATTTTCTGGGGCTTGAGGTCGACTGTGTTGTCCATGGCTTGAGTGATGAACAGCGAAAGGCCGCCTATAGGGCAGATATCACCTACGGCACAAATAATGAGTTCGGCTTCGACTATCTTCGCGACAATATGAAGTTTGCCCTTGAGGACTATGTCCAACGCGATCTTTACTACACCATTGTCGACGAGGTTGATTCGATTCTGATCGATGAAGCCAGAACACCTTTGATTATCTCCGGGCCGAGTAATGTTACCAGTGAACTTTATTATAAGGCTGACAAGGTTATCCCACGACTGAAAAAAGGTGAGATGATCGAAGACCGGGAAGGAACCATCGGTCGAACTTTTAAAAGTTATACCGGTGACTACACTGTTGATGAAAAGTCCAAGACGGCGACCCTCACAGAAGAGGGCGTTTTGCAGCTCGAGAAATTGTTGGGTGTTGAAAATCTTTACGAGCCAAGCAATATGGGTATTCTTCACCACGTCAACCAGGCTCTGAGAGCCCATGCCATCTTTAAGCGTGATGTTGATTACGTGGTCAAGGATGGCGAGGTGGTGATTGTTGACGAGTTCACCGGACGCCTGATGCCCGGGCGGCGCTGGAGTGATGGCCAGCACCAGGCGATCGAAGCAAAAGAGGGCCTGAAAATCGAGAAAGAAAATCAGACTCTGGCGACGATTACTTTCCAGAACTATTTCCGTATGTACGAAAAACTAGCTGGTATGACCGGAACGGCGGATACCGAAGCGGCAGAATTCAACGAAATTTATGGCCTTGAAGTTGTCGTCATGCCGACGAACAAGCCGATGATTCGTATTGATCAGGCCGATGTCATCTACAAAACCGGCAAGGAAAAATTTAACGCCGTTATAGAAGACATCGTTGGCCGGCATGAAACCGGTCAACCGGTCCTGGTTGGCACCATCACCATTGAAGACTCGGAGATCCTCTCTGAACTTCTGAAGAAGCGTGGCATTAAGCATAATGTATTGAACGCCAAGCAACATGAGCGGGAGGCTGAAATTGTCGCTCAGGCTGGCCGCAAGGGAGCGCTTACGATTGCAACCAACATGGCCGGGCGTGGTACTGATATTGTCCTGGGCGGCAATCCTGAGATGATGGCCAGGCGTGAGGCTGAGGCTGCCGCAGACCCTGAGCAGGCGTTTGACCAGGCAATGGAAAAGTATAAGACTCTCTGTGCGGCCGAGAAGCAGGAGGTCCTTGACTCTGGTGGCCTGTACATCCTTGGTACCGAACGGCACGAGTCGCGTCGTATTGATAACCAGCTGCGTGGTCGTTCCGGTCGCCAGGGTGATCCGGGTGAGAGCCGTTTTTACATGAGCCTTGAAGATGACCTGTTGCGCATCTTTGGCTCTCATCGCGTTTCTTTCGTTATGGAAAAACTCAAAGTGCCTGAAAACGAGGCAATTGAGCATGGTATGATTTCCAAGGCGATTGAAGGGGCGCAGAAGAAGGTTGAAGCGCACAACTTTGAAATTCGCAAACACCTGATTGATTATGACGATGTCATGAATCGTCAACGCGAAGTCATCTATCGTCAACGCAAGGAAGTCCTTGCGGGTGAGAATGTGCGCGAAACGATTGACTCGATTCTTGATGAGATGGTTGAGGATATTGTCGCGTCTTTCTGCCCGGACAAAACTCCTGCCACAGAATGGAACTGGGAGGGTCTGGCGACCGATTTTATTAATCAGTTCAACTTTCCCCCCGTGCTTCCGGAAGTCGAGAAAGAGCTGAAACCGCAAACACTCGAAGACAGCTTTAAAGAGCAGGTAACTGCTCGGTTGGCCGAGCGAGAGGAAGCCTTTACTACCCCGGTTCTGGAACATTTGATGAAAGTTCTCTTGTTGCAGACCATCGACGCAAAATGGAAAGACCACCTGTTATCGATCGATCATCTTAAAGAAGGAATCGGTATGCGCGCTTATGCGCAGAAGAACCCGAAGGAAGAATATAAGCGCGAGGCTTACGCGCTCTTTATGGATATGATGGGTCGGATTCGTCAGGAGGTTGCGCAGAAGCTTTTCAGGGTGCAACTGGCGCGTGAGGAAGAGGTCGCTGAGATGGAAGCTGAGCAGCGTCGTGAAAGACTCGCTCTTGCCCGTCAGGGCGGTCCGAAACCTGCGATTCAGGCTCCAACCAAACGTGATGTTGACAAGGTCGGCCGCAACGATGAATGCCCTTGCGGTAGCGGCAAGAAATATAAGAAATGCTGTGGACAATAGTTCCTTTGTTTTTGTTATGAAGGTTTAATCACTCGATCAATTATTTGATGCTTGGGAGAGACGACGTGGTCAAGGGGGCTGACGTAGAAACCTGTTGGAGACTACTGCTTCTGGAGACAGCCCCCGGGAGCTTGGACGAGGCTCGTCTCGCCTGGCCTGCTGCAGAGTCGTTTAAGCGCACTTTGGATGAAACCCAAGGTGTCGCTGATCAGATCTCACGGGATAAAATCCAGATTGTCTTCAGCGATCTATCGGGTAAGGATTGCTCAGCCCTTAATGTCCTGTCGCAAATCCGTCGTGTTCACCCGCACCTTCCATTGGTCGCCATTCTTCCTGAAGAGGATTTTTCTTTAGGCCTGTCCGCATTCCGCGTAGGTGCTGATGATGTTCTCGTCCGTCCTCTCGATAAAGAGGCCCTGATTGCCTGCAGAGAAAATTTACAGAGCCGAGAGCAGGCCGAAGCTCAGTTTGCGAGGACTCAGCAGGAAGCCAACCGCTCTCTCGATGATCTGATCCTCCTCAAAGCGATTGGAGAGACAACGAGCAGCACAGAAGATTTGCAGAAGCTGCTCGATCGAGTTGTCGACCTGATTCAGGGCGCTCTTGATGTTGAGATTGTCTCGCTGATGCTTGTTGATGAAGAGAACATTCTGACGATCCGCTCAGCATGTGGATTGCCGGATGATATGCGTCATAAGGTTATGATCGCTCCGGGAGAAGGTGTCTCGGGTCATGTCCTGTTGTATGGTGAGGCGGTCCTGATTGACGATTTATCCACAGACGGTCGTTTTCCTCCACGTGACGGCGTTGTCCGCTATCGAACCGGGTCGCTACTGTCCGTACCGATCCAATACCAGCAACGTATTGTGGGTGTGCTTAATGTTAACAACAAACGTAACAGGGAAGCTTTTACCGGTATCGACCAGGAGCTGTTGCAGACCATCGCTCATCAGGCCGCTCTGGCGATCGAAAACATGAAGCTTGTTGGGCATTTGCATGGGAAAAATGCCGAACTTGAGCAAGCCCATGAGAGTCTCATGAGGCTGCATCAGGATCGAACCCGCTTCGTTTGTAACCTGTCACATGAGTTAAAAACACCCTTGACGTCGGTGCTTGGTTTCTCGGACTTGCTGCTTAACTATTTTGACCAGATTGAAACCCCGAAGTTGCGTGAATATATTGCCAGTATCTATTCGGAAGGGAAGCACCTGGAGCATCTTCTGACAGGACTGTTACGGTTGTTTTCTCTCGATTCGGGAAGTGAAAACTGGGATTGGCAGGTTGCCTCACTTCCTGAAGCTCTCAGTCGGGTGCTTGAAAACCATGATGTCAGAATCCAAGAAATGAATCTCAACTTGCACGTGGATTTTCCCGAAGACCTCCAGTCGGTCTGGGCTGATCAGGATAAACTGGAACTGTTGTTTGATGCTCTCGTTGATAATGCTGTCAAGTTCAATCGACAGGGTGGGCGTCTTTCAGTTACGGCAGGAAATCTGACGTTGCACGGTGAACCGACTGTTTATGTCCAGATTAGCAACCAGGGGAAAACTGTCCCAAGAGAGAATGCAGAAGATATCTTCCAGGAATATTCGCAGCTCGGAGAACTTGATACTGGTAAACCGAGCGGAATCGGTGTCGGCCTTGCGACCTGCCGTGCTATTTTGCGTCAGATGAAGGGCGATATTTTTCTTGAACCTAACGACGAAGAAGGGACTTCAATCGGTCTTCTTTTGCCAACCAGAATGGAGTTGAATAATGGCTGAATCTGCATTTGCAGTTCCGAAGGGATTCAAGGCGGCAGCTTACAGCTCAGGAATCAAAAAGTCCGGGAAGCTGGATCTTGCCCTGATTTGTGCTGACAAGCCGGTCGAATGTGCCGGGGTTTTTACGACCAATAAAGTTGTTGCGGCGCCCGTCAGGATTACCGAGTCCCGGATGAGCCAGGGACTTTGCCAGGCCATCCTGGTCAATAGCGGTAACGCCAACGCCTGCACCGGAAACCAGGGGCTTCGGGATGCCCGCCGCTGTGGCGACCTGGTTGCAGAAACCCTTGATTTGGCTCCTGAGTTGGTTGCTGTCTCTTCAACGGGAGTGATCGGTGTGCCGTTACCGATGCACTGTTTTGAGGAGCATGTGCCGAGTTTATGCAGAATGTTGAGTCACGATCAGTTTGATGGTGTGGCAAAAGCGATGATGACAACTGATGCATTTCCGAAGATGTGTGGCCGAACAATCAACATCGACGGGCAGGAGGTTCGTTTGCTTGGTCTCGCCAAAGGTGCGGGGATGATCCACCCCGACATGGCGACCATGCTCGCTTTCGTTGTGACTGATGCGGTTCTGGCTGAAGGGTTGCTGGAGGCGGCGTTGCGGCAGTCGGTTAACGCTTCGTTTAACCGGATTACTGTTGATCGGGATACTTCTACAAACGACATGGTCTTGTTGCTCGCCAGTGGTGATGCCGAAAACCAGGAGATCAGTGAGGGCTCAGCTGCTCTAGGGCAGTTCTGTGCTGCCCTGAATGAGATTATGCTTGAACTGGCGAAGATGATCGTCCGTGACGGCGAAGGTTCGACCAAGCTGGTGCGTATCCAGATTAATGGAGCCGCAAATGACGCCGATGCCCTGGCTGCTGCTCGCTCGATTGCCACCTCACAGCTGGTCAAAACTGCTTTCTTCGGCGAGGATGCCAACTGGGGCAGGATTATTGCTGCCGTCGGTTACTCTGGCGCCGATGTGGACCCGGACAAGGTGAACATCTCGTTTGACGATGTCGCTATGGTTAGCAACGGCCTTGGTCTTGACTCTGCCCAGGAAGCAATGGCGAGCGAAGTTCTGAAGAACCCTGAGTTTACAGTGACTGTTGAACTCGGCCTGGGTGAAGGAAGTGCTTATTACTATACGTCTGACTTGACTTATGACTACATTAAGATTAACGCGGACTACCGCACCTGAAAAATTGCAGCTGCAAGCTTTTTAGTCGCTGCTGAATTAATTTAATGAACTCTCCTGCGAAACATATAGACCACACGCTGTTGAAGTCCGACGCTTCCGGTGCGGATATTGCCAACCTTTGTGAAGAGGCTGTCGAACACGGCTTCGCATCGGTCTGTGTCCCGCCATCTTATGTGCCCCAGGCGAGCCAACTTTTGTACGGGTCCGGGGTCGCTGTCTGCACGGTGGTCGGGTTTCCGCTCGGTTACCAGACGACTGAAACCAAGGCTTTTGAAGCCCGTCAGGCAGTTTCTGCAGGCGCCTCTGAGGTCGATATGGTCATCAACCTCGGTTCTGTGCGTAACGCAGATTTTACCCTTGTTGGCGATGACATCCGCCGAGTGGTTGCAGCTGCCGAGAACGCTGTTGTTAAGGTGATTATCGAATGCTGTCTCCTCGACAACTCTGAAAAGAGCAAGCTTGTTGATATTATTGTTGAAAGTGGCGCCGGTTATGTCAAGACTTCGACCGGGTTTGCTGCTTCTGGGGCGACCCTTGAGGATGTCAAGCTGCTTGCAGAGTGCAGCGCAGGCAGGATTCAGGTCAAGGCTGCCGGAGGTGTTCGTGACTGGGCCAGTTGCCGGGATATGATTGCGGCTGGTGCTGAACGGATCGGCACAAGCGCCGGGGTAGTCATTATGCGCGAATGGCAGGAAGAGGCGGGTTGGTGATGCCCAACTCCGGGAAACGTGCTGTCTGGATTGTGCTTGACGGTGTTGGCCTCGAAGCCTTGCCCGATGCCAAGCTTTATGGCGATGAAGAGGCGGCAACCTTGCCCCACGTCGCGATGGCCTGCGGTGGTTTGAATTTACCGAACCTTCAACGGCTCGGTTTAGGCTCTTTGGCCGAAATAACAGGTGTTCCGCCTTTAGCCTCCCCATGTGGGGCTTACGGTCGGCTCGCTGAACGTTCTGCCGGGAAAGACAGTATTGTTGGACACTGGGAGCTTTCCGGCGTCGTCGTAGATAAGCCTTTTGCCACTTATCCTCAAGGCTTCCCCGACGAGCTTGTCGATGCCTTTGCGACAATCAGTGGTATGCAGCCCCTTGGTAATGTGCCCGCGGGAGGGATTTCAGTTCTCAGGGAGTACGGGGCTGAACATCTCAGGACCGGACGTCCGATCCTCTATACCAGCGTTGATTCCGTTTTACAGGTCGCTGCTCACGAAGATGTTTTGCCGCCACATCAGTTATACCATCTCTGCGCGGAGGCTCGTCGGCTTGCTGATGAATACGATATCGCCCGTGTTATTGCCCGACCCTTCGAGGGAAGTGAAGAAGAGGGCTTTCGTCGCACTCCACGGCGTAAGGATTTTGCAAAACCACCTCCGCAGAAAACCCTTCTCGAACAATTGTTTGAGCAAAAGATTGTCGTCTCTGCAGTCGGTAAAATCGATGATTTGTTTGCTGGGCGGGGGATCTCGACGAGTGTCGCGACCCTTGACAATGTCGATGGTATGAGCAAAACAGTTACAGCTTTGGCGGCCCTCGACGAAGGCTTGCTGGTCGTCAACCTGATCGATTTCGACATGTGTTACGGGCATCGCAGGGATGCTGTTGGTTTTGGCCGGGCTCTTGAGGAATTTGATGCCTGGTTGCCAGAGCTCTATGAGCAAATGCGTGATGACGATCTACTGGTCATCTGCGCAGATCATGGCTGTGATCCAACGACTGAAGGCTCGGATCATACGCGAGAGTATGTGCCGCTGTTGGTTTGGTCAAAATCGATGGCAACGGGAGTCGCTTTGGGAGACCGCCCGTCCTTCGCTGATGCGGGGGCGACGTTGGCGGCATATTTTGATTCTGGAACTATTACCACGGGTGAAAGTTTTCTCGACCTTCTGGACTTGCCTGCCTGAGTCAGTTCTGCAGTTGTTCTGCAGTAAAACCACCGACACCATCGTTGCTTGCTGAGATCTCTCTGAGGAAATGCTCCCTGATGTAAATCTGTAACTGTTCCGCGAGTTCTTCCGGAATGTCATCGAAACCGACGCCGAATCCCTGAAAGAAATTGTTTTCGGCTTCTGGCTGAATAGTGTAAAGAACCGATGCCTGGACTTCAATTTCTTTGCATTGGCCGAACAACGGGAAGACCACCGTGATTCGGTCCCCTTTGTTCAACTTTGAAGTGGCCTTGAAAAAGAGGCCTTGCATGCTGAGGCTGAGGACGTCAGCGAGGAGGAATTGGTCATCCCCGACACTGTACATTCCCGGCAGTTTGAGGCGAAGTCGAAGGTTCTGTCTCGGATGATTTTCTACTTGCCGTTGAATAAAGGCAAATAAGTCAAAAAGCTCAAACGGGACCTCGATGATAGAACTCGGGGTTATCTCTGGTTTTTCTGCGCCCTCCTGTTTAAGGGCTATCGTTGGCAGTTCTCCTGTCTTGATGCTTTCGGTTGTCTTTTTATCAAGTGACAAGTCTTTAGCGGCAAAAAAAGCTTCACCCATGATCAAAAGACTTGGGCTGCTCTCCTTGATGAAAGGCATGACCTGATCAGCTTTGCTGGTAGATAAGACACGGTAGCCCCAGTGCTTGAGTATTGGCTCAAGGGTTGCCAAAAGTTCGGGGCGATTATCTGCAACGAGAATGTTCTTCATTTATAGCCTGTGTATTAATAGGTTAAGCACCGGCTTCACGCGGCCTTATAGTTTTAAACAGGTCGCTTCCATTAAGATGCTGATTAATTTATCGTATCCGTCATTTTGAGCAAAGGAGAAAATTCTCTATTGCTATTTCTACGCAGGACGTTGCTGAAAGGGTCGAAGTACTACAGGTCAGACTGGAGTTATCTTCGGATCCTTTGCTCGGGGGAGTGAAGGTTTAAAGGTGTAGGATGTGTCTCAATTCTTAGCGGCCTCATAATCCTGGGGGCACAAGATCCAAGCCCTAGTGCCCCCAGAAAACATCAGCTTTTTTTCTTCCCTTTTCCCTTGATTCTTTCTGCCCTTGCTTTGGCGAGCTTCTCGCCGAGGCCGCGGTCTATTGCCATCTGACGCCGCTTTTCCGAGTAGCTTTTCGCCGCGAGAGACTGTGATCGTGGAATGTCAAACTGCTTGCGATACTCCGATGCTGTCATGTCGTGAGATGTCTTGAGATGGCGAGAGAGAGTTTTCATGCCTTTGCCGCAGATCATGCAATAGATTTTGTCTTTGCCAAAAGCTTTTTTGCGGGTCACTGCCGGACCTGGTTCGTCTTCAGTGGCCTCAGTGATAGCTTCGCCTTTTTCCAGGCTGTTAAGAGCGTTGTAAATATCATTCAACTCAGAAACAAGTTCTTCTTTTGTCATGTTAGTTGTTGATGCATGGGCTGCTACGATATCAGCCGCCATTTCAAGAATTGTTGCCATCATGTCCTCCGTTGTTGATTAATAATTTGCCTCTATTGTTTGTTGTTTAAATGAACCTTTAGTAATACAGCCTTTATTTGTATAATCAAGATCAAAAGGGTAGATCTTTGTTTTTTTTGTGATTTTATTAGATGAATATGATGTAACCTGTTTGTTAGTAAGTGTTCCGCTTGTTAATAAATCTATCCTTTCAGTAAGCAGCTAATACGAAAGACGGAGAAACATGATTGTCAGAGAGGTTATTGAAACGACCGAATCCAATGTCCTCTGCGAATCTGCCTGCCACAGTCGTTCTTCAAAAGGTCGACGGTTGCCTGAAGATGCGTGCCCGGTAAGAACCGTCTTTCAGGTTGATAGAGATCGAATTCTGCATTGTAAAGCTTTCCGTCGTCTGAAGTATAAGACGCAAGTTTTTCTCTCTCCGGAAGGTGATCATTACCGGACCCGATTGACTCATACCCTTGAAGTCAGCCAGATCGCCAGGACTATGGCTAGAGCCTTGCGCTTGAATGAAGACCTCACCGAAGCGATTGCCCTGGGTCATGACCTCGGCCATACGCCCTTCGGCCATGCCGGTGAGCGTGTCCTTGCTGATCTTCTGCCTGGAGGTTTTCATCATGTCAATCAGAGCTTAAGAGTCGTAGAGAAACTGGAGAAGAATGGAGCGGGTCTCAACCTTACCAGGGAAGTTGTTGACGGCATCCTCAAGCATTCCAAGGGGCGCGGTGCTTTACTCGGACGTCGAGCTGAAGATCTTCCGAAAACACTCGAGGGCCAGTTGGTGAGACTTTCCGATGTAATCGCTTATGTTAACCACGATCTTGATGATGCGATCCGTGGTGGCTTGATTCGCCATGAGGACGTCCCTCAGAATTTACGTGAAGCTCTCGGCGAGAACAGTTCGCAAAGGCTGAACACTATGGTCACCGACCTGATCGAAACAACGATGAATGGGAGCTATGAAATTGTGTTGCTTTCTGTCTCGGTCGCGGAGCAGGTGTCTGCTCTGCGGGACTGGTTACATGAGAATGTTTACATGGCTGGTGCCATAGAGGACGAATTTAGAAAAGCGAGTCGAGTCCTACGCGAACTCTTTGTTTATTTTATGGAAAGACCGGGGGAATTGAACGATTACGGTGGCCGTGGTGAAGGGTGCGAGAGCGACGAAATTGCGGTCGCAGATTTTCTGGCCGGGATGACGGACCGATACGCCATGAACCTTTATCAGAAGCTGTTTTTCCCGCAACCTTGGAAAGCAGTTTAGTGGGGTGGTGCCAAAAGCTTGCAGAGTTGCCGCGAGGCTTGACACCTGAGAAGTCAATATGGTAGTTTTTCAGCGCCTTTACAGCTATTTGGCAGTTCCGGTAAACGGAGAAAAACATGGTTGATGCTGACCCGTTGCGTATCGTTTTTCACGCGAACGATATTGGCTTTGTGATGCCGGTTGCTAATTTGCTGGCAATCCGTGGTGAAGGTGAGGATGCATTGGCTGCGCTAGAGAGGCCTGACTCACCCTTGCAGACCGGATTTATGGTTGACCGTGAGACGGATTTCGCAGTCTCTAACCTGATGTCACTTTTTGAACCCCCGGAGCCGGATTCTAATGTTGAGAGTCAGTTGCTGGTTTTTGCGGGTTCGGATTTTTCCTGGGCTGTAAAGGTAGATCACGTCACCGGCGTGAAGCCTTCTGCTCAGTTTAAGTGTCAGAATAACGACAAACGAAGAAGTTGATTCCGACGCTATCCCCGGATTCGATTCTCATCAAGATACGTGTCAAATCAACAATTGTGAATATCGTTTTCTGGATCTGAACCATGTTGTCGAGGATCCGGATTTTACGCTTTGTGGACTGAAGGTCTCAAGGAGGTTGGCATGAGCAAGAAACTGCTGTTGGCCGACGACAGTATAACAATTCAAAAAGTCATCCAGATTACTTTTGCGCATGAGGACTATGAGCTTACTATCACCGATAATGGTGATGCCGCGTTGGCTAAAGCTCAGGAGCTCAAGCCAGATTTAATTATGAGCGACGTCTACATGCCGGGAAAGAATGGTTATGAACTGACCACGGCGATCAAACAGGATCCTTCCCTTCAGCATGTTCCTGTTTTGCTCCTGGCCGGTTCGTTTGAGCCGTTTGACGAGGATAAAGCTCGCAGTTGCAAAGCGGACGCCTGGATTGAAAAACCTTTTGAGTCACAAAGCCTGATTGATAAGGTCGCTGAGTTGCTCAGCGCCGCTGCCGTGGTTGAATCAGCAACTTTGGCTGAGCCGGAGCCCTTTGTTGTACCAGTCCCCACCGTCGAATCGGAACTTGCTGCGGTTGAGGCCTTTGCCATAGAAGAGAAGCCTCTTGCTGCTTTTGATGAAGTCGCTACCGCCGAACCGGTAGAGAGTGCTGCGTCCGAGGATCCTTTTGGAGATATCTCTTTCGAGGAAGAGACGCCTGCCGTAGAGTCCGAGCCTGCTGTTGCAGATGATTGGAGTGAGGTTGCCACCGAAACGGAATCGGCGCCAGTTGCCGCAGAAGCCTTTATTGCAGATGAGCCGGTTGCAGCCGTCGAAGATGACTTTGCTTTCGCCGATGAAGAACCTCTACCGGTTACAGAGTTTGAGGAAATAGAAGAACTTCCGGTTGCAGACTTTGGTGAAGTGGAAGAGCTGCCGACGGTTAGTGCCGACCTCGATGTTTTTGATATGGACGAGGACGAGATCATGCCTCTGGGAGATGATGATATCCTGGGCGAGGAAGACCTCGAGCCGGCGATGCCAGAGCAGACTCTTGCGGCTTGGTCGCGTGACGAAGTGGCTGAAGATGTCTTTGCGGAGCCTGTTGCTGAAGTGGCTGCTATTGAAGATGAAGATGTTTTTGCAGCAGCGGAACCGATCGCAGTGTCCCCTGAAGTGAGTGCGACTCCAGAAGCGGAAGAAGTCGACGTCTTTGTTGATGAGCCTGTGATTGCCGCTGCTCCGGTCTTTAAAGCGCCTGTGGTGGAGTCTGCCCCAGTCGAAGAAGCTCCTGAAGTTGTCATCGAGGACGCTGCTCCTGTTGCTGCCGCAGTCTCTGCTGTGGATGTAGAAGCGAAAGCTTCTGCGATGGGTGAAGACGAAATCGAAGAGATTATCGAAAAGGTTGTCACCAAGGTCGTGGAAAAACTGGCTGGATCAATTCTGGAGCGGGTTGCCTGGGAAGTTGTCCCAGATCTTGCCGAAAACCTGATCCGTGAAGAGATACGCAAGATCAAAGACACTGCCGCCTGACAGTAACTGGCAGACAATAGATTGACGTGTGAAATGGGGATTGCTAAAATCCCCATTTCCTTTTGTCGGCTGCAGAGAAAAACGCCGAATTCGCCATGTTGGAAGGATGCGACACTGATGGAAGAGAAGTTGAACAAAGGCTACGAGCCGCATGATGTTGAACGCAAGTGGTACAAAAAGTGGGAAGACGATGGCCGCTTTTGTGCTGACGAGAAATCTGCAAAGCCTCATTACTCAATCGTAATTCCGCCGCCGAACGTGACCGGTGTGTTGCATATGGGGCACGCTCTTAACAATACGTTGCAGGATATTCTGGCTCGCTGGAAGCGAATGTGTGGCTACGAGGTCCTCTGGATGCCGGGCACCGATCACGCCGGTATCGCAACCCAGAATGTGGTTGAGAGACAGCTCGCTATCGAAGGCCTTGATCGTCATGCGATCGGTCGAGAAGAGTTTATCGACCGGGTCTGGAAGTGGCGTGAAGAGTCTGGAGGCCAGATCATTGAGCAGCTGAAACGATTGGGAGCTTCCTGTGATTGGGGGCGCGAGCGTTTTACCATGGACGAAGGTCTCTCTACGGCCGTTCGTGAAGTTTTTGTTCGGCTGTATGAAGATGACCTGATCTACCGGGCTAATCGCCTGATCAACTGGTGTCCCCGATGTCACACTGCCTTGTCCGATCTCGAAGTAGAGCACGAAGACAAGAAGGGTCATCTCTGGCATTTGCGCTACCCGGTGCTAGGTACCGACCGTCATCTGGTGGTCGCGACGACCCGTCCGGAGACAATGCTCGGTGATGCCGCTGTTGCGGTGCATCCGGAAGATGAGCGCTATCAGGACCTGATCGGCAAAAAAGTGCTCCTACCGCTGATGAATCGTGAGATCCCTATTGTTGCCGATGATTATGTGGACAAGGATTTTGGCAGCGGCGCGGTGAAGATTACCCCGGCTCACGATTTCAACGACTTCGAGCTTGGCAAGCGTCACGACCTGGCGCAGATCAACATTCTTGATGAATCGGGTGTTATTAACGAAAATGGCGGTCTCTACCAAGGGCAGGAACGTTACGAGGCGCGTGCCAACGTAGTCGCCGATCTGGAAAACCTGGATCTGCTCGAGAAGATTGATGACTATTCCAACTCTGTTGGTGAATGTTACCGCTGTAAAACCGTTATAGAGCCTTACCTGTCTTTACAATGGTACGTCAAGGTCGGTCCACTGGCTGAAGAAGCGATCAAGGCGGTACAGCAGGGCGATACCCGGATTATTCCACAACAATGGGAGAAAACCTATTTCGAGTGGATGTTCAACCTGCAGGATTGGTGTGTCAGTCGCCAGATCTGGTGGGGGCACCGTATCCCGGTCTGGTACTGCGATGCCTGCGAAGAGTTGACCGTCACCCGCGAAGATGCGACGGTCTGTGCTCATTGCGGCAGTACCGATATCCGTCAGGATACAGATGTTCTGGATACCTGGTTCTCTTCCGCTCTCTGGCCTTTCTCGACCATGGGTTGGCCCGAGCAGACCGAGACGCTCAACAAGTTCTACCCGACCTCCTGTCTGGTTACAGGCTTTGACATCCTCTTCTTCTGGGTTGCCCGCATGATGATGATGGGTCACAAGTTCATGGGCCAGGTTCCCTTCAAGGATGTCTATATCCATGCCCTGGTGCGTGATGCTCAGGGACAGAAGATGAGCAAGAGTAAGGGCAACGTTATCGATCCCTTGCATATTGTCGATGAGTTTGGCGCCGATGCTTTCCGCTTCACCCTGACCTCATTTGCTGCCATGGGGCGTGACGTCAAGCTCTCCACTGATCGTATCGGTGGCTATCGCAACTTCTGTAACAAACTCTGGAATGCCAGTCGCTTTACCTTGATGAACCTGGAAGGTTTTGACCCCTCCGACATTGACCTCAACGCTCATGAACTTTCCGATGCCGATCGTTGGATCCTGACGCGACTGGAAGAGGCGAGTCGTCAGACCAACAGCGCGCTTGATGATTACAAGTTCAATGAAGCCGCCAGCACACTCTACGCATTTACCTGGCATAACTTCTGTGATTGGTACATAGAGATGGCCAAGGACGACCTCTACGGAGATGATCCGCAGGCTAAGTTACGTGTGCAGAGCGTCCTCTTTACGGTACTTGAGCAACTGTTGCGTCTGTTGCATCCAATTATGCCGTTTATAACCGAAGAGATCTGGCAGGTGCTGCCCGGGCAGCGTCCCTGCGCATCGATCATGCAGGCGGATTACCCTGATGGCAGCGGTCTGCCGACCGATAGTGTTGGTGCCGAGCGCATGGAGTTGGTCATGGATGTTATCCGTGCCATCCGTAACATCCGTGGCGAGATGGACGTTCCTCCCGGGAAACAGGTTACTGCACTGCTCGACTGCAAGTCAGAAGAGGCATGCAGAATCCTTGAGGAAGGCGCCGCAGCCATCCGCGTTCTCGGCAAGATTGGTGAAATGACCATCGGACAGAGTCTTGATCGGCCTGAACAGTCGGCGACCCAGGTTGCTGGAGAGGTCGAAATCTCACTTCCTTTAGCAGGGCTGGTGGATATTGCCGAAGAGGAGAAGCGACTGCAGAAAGAGATCGCTAAGGTGCAAAAAGATGTCGACCTCTTTACCCGGAAGCTTGCCAATGAAAAGTTCGTTGCCAATGCTCCAGCTCATGTCCTGGAGAAGGATCGCGGTAAATTGAAGGATGCCGAGGAGAAGATTGGCGTGCTTCAGGAAAGTCTGGGCAAGATTCAGGCTTTGAAATAGGAAAAGAGCTATAGAACGTAAGGGGCGACAGATGTGGGATCTGTCGCCTTTTTTGTTGGATGCTAGGGGGCTGTTCTATGTGAACTGTCCGTGGATTGATAGTAGAAAGATGATTAGCAATGGTACAGTTATTTAATGAGTTAAACTGAGTGGTTGCGTCCCCAGTCCCCAGTCCCCAGTCCCCAGTCCCCAGTCTAATACCCCAGCTCAATTTCCTCAAGAATCTCAGCAAGGTGCGCACGAATCTCCGTGCTGCTGTCCATGCGATGAATTTCCGTGTAGCACTTGCAGGCGGTTGCCAGTGAAACCCCTTTGAGAAAGGCTTTGGTGCGTGGAATGAAAGGTGCGGGCATGGAGAATTCACGAAGCCCCATGCCGAGCAGTAACAGAAGGGTAAGCGGATCGGTTGCCATCTCGCCACAGAGGCTGACGCCTTTTCCCATAGAAAGGGCTGTGTCGGTGACTTCGTAAAGAACTTGTAAAACGGCAGGATGGAGCGGGTCATAGTGCTTGCTGACCAAAGGGTTGTTGCGATCGGTCGCCAGCAGGTATTGCACAAGGTCATTGGTGCCGAGGGCAAAGAAGTCTACTTTGTTGGCAAGTCGAGGGACAAGCCTGACGGCTGCAGGAACTTCGATCATGACGCCGACAGGAACATTGTCCGCAAACTCAATGCCCTCTTTCGTTAGATTGGCGCGGGCCTCCTTGATCACTTCAAGGCATGCAATCGTTTCATCCATACTCGAAATCATCGGGAAGAGCAGTTTGACCTGGCCGTGGCATCCTGCCATGAGAATCGCTTCGATCTGGGTTTGGAAAATATCCCGGTTGTCGAGGGAGACACGGACCGAGCGCCAGCCCATGAAGGGGTTGTCCTCCTTGGGTGGGCTGAAGTAAGGGAGACCTTTGTCTCCCCCGATATCCAGAGTCCGGATGGTGACTGTCTCGCCGGCAAAGGCTTTGACCACGTGGCTGTAAAGCTCGTATTGATCCTCTCTGCTGGGAAAATCGCCGCGGGCCATATAGGGGAATTCTGTACGATAGAGACCGACGCCCTCGGCACCGAAGCGCATGGCAACATTAATGTCGCTGACCAATCCGATGTTTGCACGCAGGGTAATGCGATGGCCGTCAGCAGTCATTGCCGGTTCGTCGCGATACTGTTCAAGGCGGCAGAGCTCGCGCGTCTGGTCAACCTGAAGCCGATGGTACTCGTCCTTGACCGTCTCAAGGGGGTTGATGTAAATCCGGCCGGTATTGCCATCAACGATCAAGCTGTCTTCGGGGGCAATGTTCTTGAGAGCACCACGCACGTCTACAATGGCTGGTATCCCCATTGACTTCGCCATGATTATGGCGTGAGCGTTCTTCTCTCCGACTTCGGTGACAATGGCGAGGATCTGCTCGTTGTCGAGAGCAGCCATGTCGGAGGGGAGAATCTGCCGGGCAACCAGAATGCTCGGGTGCTTCAGGTGCAGAACCTGATCAGTGGCTTCTCCGACCAGGTTAGCGAGAATGCGTCGACCTATATCTTCCATGTCAGTTGCGCGTTCACGAAGATACGGGTCTTGCATGTTATGGAAGACTTCGATGTAGTCGGCAACGGTTTTTTCAAGAGCATATGCGGCGCTGTGTCCGTTTGATATCTGCTTTTGAAGCTTCCTGATAAAACTTCGATCTTCAAGAATCATCAGGTGTGTGTGAAAAATTGCTGCGTCATTTTCACTGAGCCGCTCAGCGACGCGTTTTTCCAGGAAGATGGTCTGGATGCAGGTCTTCTCCAGGGCGCTTTCGAGTTTTTTCAACTCGTTTGCAATGTCGATCTGCTCCTCGTGCAGGATGTCGGCAAAGCCGAGACGCTCCTCGAGGATCGCCGCCGGACCGATTGCAACTCCTGGGTAGGCGACAACACCAGAAAGCGTATTCTGGCGGGAGTCTTCAGTTGCTTGCTCAACGTCCGTGATGCCCTGTTGAGCCATGGCGAGTGCTTCACTGACTCGCTGGCTTTCTTCCTGGTGCAGGCGGATTGAGTCTAGCAGGCGGGCGTTGACGACAATAGAAGTAATCTGGAAAGCGATAGTCGAGAGTGCGCTTATTTCTTCTTTGCTGAACTGCCGTGAGGTCTTGGTCTGTAAAACGATAACCCCGAGAGGATTGTTGCGATCGAAGAGCGGAATGCCAAGAAATGAGTGAAATTTCTCTTCACCAGTCTCTTTGAAGTAACGGTAACTGGGATGGTCTTGAGGTTCTTCTATGGCTATTGCATGGCGCTTTTGCGCGGCCATGCCGGTCAGGCCTTCGCCGATACGCAGGGTGACTTTACCGACAGCTTTACGTGAAAGACCTTTCGATGCCTGCAGGCGCAGGGTTTCATTGTCTTCGTCAAGGAGGTAGATCGAGCAGACGTCTGTATGCATGCGTCGCGCTACGAGATTGACTATGTTCCGCAGTGTCTCGTCGAGATCGTGCGACTGCAGAATCAGCGCGCTGATATCTTCAAGAGTGGTGACGCCAATTTTTGATTTAGCTGTACGTGGCATTTGTTGTCTGTGTTAGATGATAGTTATAACAGCATGATAGCTGACGATTGATGTTTTGGCGAACTAAAAAATTGAGAAGATTTCAGGGTGTCTCTTTAAGGGGGCTGTCTCTTCTCTTGTCAACTGGGATTTGGATCGGTCCTGGTAGATAAAAAAACGCCGCCCGGGGGAGAGAGGTCCCGTGGCGGCGTAAACAAGGGAACAGGAATCCTTTTTAGGAATGGAAACTGATGTCCCTAGACAGTTGTTGTTATATAGAGCAACTATTATGCCAACAGCATGAGGTTCTTGACGAATATTGTAAAGTACCTTCTCCAGAGGCTTTGCCGGGTTTTCAGGAATTGTTTTAAGGTTGGGTTGTTTTGAATTGTTGTGCCTAATTTGGCACAACAATGATTTGTCTGCAGGGAAAACGCCACAATGCCGTGCCATTTCGCTGTGCCGGAAGTGGCACAGTGAGATTTATAAATATGACAAGTTTTGTCTTAGAGGCTTCTCATTTTTGTGGTGATTTGAAATCAGACCCGTTGAGCCCGTTGCGGCTGAGCATCCTGTAGAAGGTTCTTCGCGGAATTCCGGCAAGTCGGGCTGCTGCCGAGGTGTTGCCATCCGTTTCGCGCAAGTATCGCGTCAAAAGGTTTCTTTCCACCTGGTTCACATGCTTTTGCCGCTGGCTGCGCAGGCTGTCCTGGCTGGTCTCGTCAGGTGACTGAAAGACCAGTTCACCAAAAATCACAGGCAGGTTCTCAAGCCTGATGACCTCATCGTGAGTCAGAACTGCTGCACGCTCGATAATGTTCTGTAGCTCCCGGATATTGCCTGGCCAGTGGTATTGATGCATGGCGTAAATCGCCCGGTCTTCGATGCCGATCAATGTCTTATTGACGCGCGTGCTGGCCTTGGCAATAAAAGTTTGTAGCAGCTCGTCGAGAGAGTCGAGGCGGTTACGTAACGGTGGCATGGTAATCGTGAAGACATTCAGCCTGTAGAAAAGATCTTCACGGAACCAGCCTTCAGCGATCCCTTGCTCGAGGTTGCGGTTCGTTGCCGCGATCAGGCGTACATGGACCTTGGTTGCGGTATTGCTTCCAACAGGCCTGATCTCGCCGATATCGAGTACACGCAGGAGTTCCGCCTGAAGTTTAGGGGTGATGTCGCCGACCTCATCCAGGAAAATGGTGCCACCATCCGCTGATTCAAAAAGGCCGCGTTTCTCGGCAAGTGCGCCTGTAAATGCGCCTTTTTTGTGGCCGAAAAGTTCACTCTCCAGGAGACTGTCTGTCAGGGTCGTACAGTTAACAGTCACCAGGGTTTTGTCGGCGCGCTTGCTCTGGGCGTGGATGGCGCGCGCAGTGAGTTCTTTGCCGGTTCCGCTTTCACCGCGAATCAAAACTGTCGTCGGTGTCGGACCGACCTGGTGAATCAGTTTGATAACTTCTCTGGTCCGCTGGTCGTTGCCGACAATCATTGTGTCGCCGAATTCCTGATTGAGGGCGTGTTTGGCCAGTTCATACTTCTGGGTGAGCTTGATGTGATCCTCTTCAAGACGTTTGATCGAGTGAGGGAGGCACATATTCCCCTCTGCGAGGTCACGATAAACGGCTACCGCATGCTCGCGGCATGTGGAGTAGCCGCAGGCGCCGCAATTCAGTTCATCCTTGGTGTCATACTTGTCGGTTGACTGAAGGATCTGGCGTAAGCGTTCACTGCTCGGGGCTTTTTGTCGTTCATGTTTATTGGAGAAAGTTCTAAAAAAAGCAGGTAATGGAATGTCGGCCAGATAGATCGACTTGGTTTTGTAGTACAGGTTCTTGTTAAGGTGCTGATCGATAATCAGGTTCCGTTTGGAGAAGGTCGTCAGGCGGTTGTTCTTGCCGGGTCCTCCGATGCAGCCGCCGTTGCAGAACCGGATATCGACAACTTTGGGGGAGATCCTGCCGGCGGCAAGGTCCTTAATCACCTCCATGGTGTTCTCTTCCCCCTCGGTCTCTATGTAGTCTTTGTCGGTGACTTCGCTTGATATGCCGAACGATTTGAATGGTCCTCCTGAAATGGCAAAGAGGTGGCCACGCCTGGGCTCGATTCCATCCATAGCCATTTCACCAAGACGTTTCAGGTTGAGGTTGCGAGCCTGAAACATTTGGCTGAGTTCCTGGTAGGAGATGACGCAGTCGATGGCGCCCCCGGTCTCTTCGGCTGTTATCTCGAATTTCCCTGCGATGCAGGAACTGATGTAGACGATCGGTGTCTCTTTAGGCCTGCGGCTTTTGATGAAGCGTCCGATCGCCACCATCGGCGAAACGATGCCGATCAGGTTTTTCAGGAGTTGCGGGTAGTGCCGTTCGATCAGGTCAACAACTGTTGGGCAGTGAGTTGTTATCAGCGGGAAATCAGGGTTCTTTTCGACCTTGTTACGGTAGCTGTCACGTAGCAGATCGATGCCGGCGGCGCCCTCATGGACTTCGGAAAAGCCGATTCGGCGCAGACCTGTGACCAGTTGGCCTGTGTTGACGTCGTTGAAGAATGCTGGGTGTGAACACCCAATGATGGCGATCGGTTTATTTTCGCCTTCGAGGAGCTTTTTGCATTCCCCGATATGGTCGGCGATGACTTTGGCTTTCTGCGAGCAGATTTTCACGCAGTTGCCGCAGCCTATGCAGCGACCACTGATGACCTCGGCGTAGTTCTGGTCGACGCGGATCGCTTTGACCGGGCAGTTGCGGACACAGGCGTAGCATTTACGACAGTTTTCCTTGACGGTAATGATCGGATCCATAAAGCTCCTTGTCTGTCGAGAACGGTACGGGATTGTGCCACTTTTGGCACGATTGTGTCAACCGGAAGAGCGGAGGCTGGAGGCTAGGGCCTCGTGTCTAGGTAGGGCATGGTATTAAAACCTTATAGCCTTATCACTTGCTTTTCTAATATGCTATCTTGTGCGCGAAGTAAACCCGGTCAGGAGAGAGTGCTATGAAAACAATTGATTTACGTAGTGATACGGTGACCAAGCCGACCGAGGCGATGCGGCAGGCTATGCTCGATGCAGAAGTTGGCGACGACGTCTACGGTGAGGACCCGACGGTCAACCGGCTTCAGAAACTGGCTGCAGAGATTTCTGGCAAGGAGGCCGGCCTGTTCGTACCAACGGGTACCCAGAGTAATTTACTGGCGATCCTCTCGCACTGTCAGCGTGGTGAAGAGTTTATTGCCGGCCAGCAGGCCCATTGTTATCGTTACGAAGGTGGTGGTGCGGCGGTCTTTGGCGGGGTGCAGCCTCAGCCGATTGATTTCGAGGTGGATGGCAGGCTTGACCTGTATAAAGTTGCGGAGATGATCAAGCCCGATGACAGCCACTTTGCCATCACGCGTTTGCTCTGTCTGGAGAACACCCAGTCAGGCAAGGTTCTGTCGCTCGATTATCAAGCTGAAGCGGCAGCTTTTGGCCGTGAAAAGGATTTAAAGCTGCACCTTGATGGTGCACGTGTCTTTAATGCCGCCGTTAAGCAGCAGGTGCCTATATCTGAGATTACACGTCATTATGATTCTGTCTCCTTCTGCCTCTCGAAAGGGCTCGGTACGCCTGTTGGTTCAGTACTGGTTGGATCGCATGAGCTGATTGAAAGAGCGCACCGCTGGCGTAAGATGGCCGGTGGCGGCATGCGTCAGGCGGGGATTCTGGCGGCTGCGGGCGTTTATGCCCTGCAGCACCATGTTGTGCGTCTGGCTGAAGATCATCACAACGCCAGGGCTCTCGCTGAGGGACTCTCGACTATTGATGGGTTGGATGTTGAGCTGGATACAGTTGAAACCAACATGGTTTTCGTGACATCGGATCGTGAGACGCAGCCCCGGCTTGTCGAGACTCTGAAAGAGCGTGGCATTTTGGTTGGCGGGTATGGACAACTACGACTGGTCACGCATCACGATATTGATGCCGAGGACATTCCTGTCGTTGTTGAAGCTTTTCAAAAGGCGGTTGTAAGCTGTAAGCTATAAGACCTCAAAGCCTGTAATCTTGCAGCTTGCCGCCTATAGCTAATAATCGTCTTTAGCTCCTCATATTAATAAACTGCAAGTCTATTCCGAAGTCTTTTCCTTTGAGCAGCTGAATCACGCTCTGCAGATCATCAATCTTTTTGCTGTTTACACGCACCTGGTCTTCCAAGATCTGTGCCTGAACTTTCAGCTTGCTCTCCTTGATCGCTTTGACGATCTCTTTACCGCGCTCCTTGTCGATCCCCTGGAGAAGACTGATCCGCTGGCGCACGGCACCGTGTGACGCCGGCTCCTTTGTGCCGAAATCAAGGCAAGTGGGGGAGACACTGCGTTTGGCCAGTTTGCCGCGCAAAATATCAACCACAGCAGTCAGCTTGTAATCATCGGCGCCAAGGACCAGGATGCTGTCGGTTTCCAGGTTGATCTCGTTATGTGTGCCCTTGAAGTCAAAGCGTTGATTCACTTCTTTACGGGTCTGGTTGACGGCATTGTCAACTTCCTGCAGGTCAACTTTGAAAACGATGTCAAAGCTCGGCATAGTTGTCACTCCTGTTGTGGGGATAGTTCACCCGGAATTTAGAATCGCTGGAAGCTTGCCACGGTATGTGGTGTTGGGTCAATAAGAGTATGCAGTTACTTTTTGTCAGCGTTCCCTGCATCACCCGCGGCCCAGATACGGTACTTGAGCTCATATCCTTCCGGCGAATAAACCACAATCGGCAAACGGCTGTTGTAACGAATCAGCAAAGGCGTTCCTGAGACAAATTGTTCAATTTTTTTACTTCCTTCGGGGGCCGCCATCATGGTGCTCATGGTTGTGTCCTGTCCTGTCACTTCGTAAAAAGTATACCCCCAGCCTGCGAGCGGGCGTGCTTCGATGGTGCTGCTGTGACGCACCTGGTTCACGCTATCGGTCAGCATGGTTTTTCCGGGGATCAGTTCGACCTTGAAATCGACTTCTTCCGCGCGCGTCTTTTCGGGAAGAACGACGACGAATCTTTCCATGCCCTTTTCTGCCGCAGGAAAAGCTTTCAACTCAGGATGAACGGCAGCGCAAGCCTGAACACTGCAAAGTGCAAGAACGACGATTATGGATGAAAACAAGATTTTTATCATTTGTCTCTCTTTTCTTGTATTTAACATAACGCCTCCTTTTGGCCGAAGTTGATATCGTTTTGTCTTTTTGTGCTATCAAGCGACTTTCTGCAGCATAGTCCTGGCTTAGGGTACTTATTCGTCAGGGGCCCATCGTTTCTTGTCAGGCTACCTGTCTTTCCCGCGCGATTGGTTCGAAGTCCTGTCGTGCTTCGTGAAAGCGTTCACCCGTTTTACGCCAAGCCAAAAGGCAGCCAACGCAGGGACAACAAATGAGATAATCATGCAAAACAAGAAAAACCAATGAACCTCTGCTCTTGTGAGAATCCAGGCAACGAAGAGGGCGATGGAACAAAAGATGATCAGAAAAATTCCCTGGATTAAATTTGCAATGGGTTTGTCGGGGTTGTTGGTAAAAATCATTTCTTTGCCTTATAACCTCTTCGGCCCGGAGCGCGCGGAGTGCAATGACGCTTGCTAAAAGTAGCGGTAACGATTCTATCACTAGCTGCAGCCCGCCGTGAGATCAGCTTCTGCTCTGGCGAAACCTGCCGACTTCACCGCTAAAATGACAGGCGGACTGGTGGCCTCCGGTGTGATCTGTCAATGCCGGATATTCTTTGCGACAGACCTCTTGCGCGTAAGGGCAGCGGGGATGGAAGTGGCAGCCTGTGGGCGGGTTGATCGGTGATGGGATTTCGCCACTTAAAATCTGGTGCTCGCGAACTCTTTGCGGGTCGGGGATCGGCACAGCGTTGAGCAGGGCTTCGGTATAGGGGTGGCATGGTTGATGGTAAAGCTGCTCTGCCGTGGCTATTTCGACAATCCGCCCCAGGTACATCACCGCGACCCGGTCGCAGACGTGCTCGATAATGCCAAGGTCGTGGGAGATAAAGAGGTACGTCAGACCGAATTCTTCTTGCAGGTCTTTCAGCAGGTTGACGATCTGTGCCTGGATAGAGAGATCGAGTGCTGAAACCGGCTCATCAGCGACGATCAGGCGTGGTTGCACAGCCAGGGTTCGTGCAATGCCGATGCGTTGTCGTTGGCCACCGGAAAATTCGTGGGGGTAGCGATCGTAATGTTCGGGAGCCAGTCCTACTTTCTGCATCAAAGCCAGGATCTGCTCTTTAATGGCGCTGCCTCTGGCAAGGGAGTGGACTACCAGCGGTTCGCCGATGATCTCGCCGACCCGCATGCGTGGATTGAGCGACGAGTAAGGGTCCTGGAAAATCATCTGCATGTCACGGCGAATGGCTGTCAACTCGCGGTGGCCCATGCCAGCGACATCTCTGCCGTCAAATTGAATCGTGCCTGAGTCCGGTTCGATGAGTCGCAGCAATAACTTGCCGGTGGTCGACTTTCCGCAGCCGGATTCACCGACCAGGCCGAGCGTTTCGCCACTTTTGATCTCGAAAGAGACCCCATCCACCGCCCTGAGCGATTGTTTTGCTGCGCCGGGGCGGTTGGCGCTGACCTTGAAGGCTTTGTGCAGATTTTCTACCTTGAGAAGTGTCGACATTATTGCACCTGCCAGCAGCGCACCCAGTGGTCTGGCTGCACTTCCTTGAGTGGTGGGAGCTCGCCACGGCACGGCGCGAAGGATTCGGAACAGCGCTCAAGAAAAGAGCATCCTTCGTTGGTTGCACCAGCTCTGGGAACAGTGCCTTCTATAGGGATAAGGCGTTGCTTTTGCTCACCGATACGCGGGATGCAGGCCAGTAGCCCTTGCGTGTAGGGGTGCCGAGGGTTCGCATAGAGCTCTTTAACCGGAGCGGTTTCCACGATGACACCAGCATACATGATGGCAACGCGATCGGCGTTTTCAGCGACCACGCCGAGGTCGTGGGTGATCAGAAGCATGGCCATGTCGTGTTCGGCCTTGATCGCAGCGAGCAGATCCATAATCTGTGCCTGAATAGTGACGTCGAGAGCCGTGGTCGGTTCGTCGGCAATCAATAACTGAGGATCGCAGGCAAGCGCCATGGCGATCATTACGCGTTGGCGCATGCCGCCGGAGAGCTGATGAGGGAAATCCTTGATTCTCTGGGCTGCCGCCGGGATTCCAACCTTGTGCAGAAGTTCGGTAGCGATCTCGGTTGCCTCTAGCTTGCTTTTACCCCGATGCAACTGCAAGCTCTCCATGATCTGGTCGCCGATGCGAAAGACCGGGTTGAGCGAAGTCATCGGCTCCTGGAAGATCATGCTGATGCGATTTCCTCGCACCCGCCGCACTTCTTCTTCGGGTATGCGTAGCAGATCCAGGTCGTCAAAACGAATTTCACCTTCGACGATCTTCCCCGGTTCCGGGATCAGGCGCAGTAAGGAAAGGGCGGTCATCGATTTGCCGCAGCCGGACTCGCCTACCAGGGCCAGGGTTTCTCCACGTTTGATGGTGAAATCGATACCGTTTATGGCCTTGGTCAGACCATCTCTGGTGAAGAAGTAGGTTTTCAGGTTGCTGACAGTGAGAAGTGTGCTCATGTTTTCATCTCTGGTGATTTGTAATTTCTAAATGGAAGCATGACACGTTTGGGGATGTCAATCTATTAAAGACTGGAACCCGGGACGTGGTACGGGGAGGGCGGACAGCCAAAACAGAAATAATGTGCAGCCGTCGGGCCTTGATTAGGCAGGCAGTGTCTGATTTTATCCTACTCACACCGCATACTAAATATCCCTAGGTAATGTAAGGACGAGTTGCAACAGGATTTACAGTAAACTGACACGACAGAGAATCAATATGTTTATAAATCGTGAAAATAAGAAACGATCCATGGGGACAATCTTCAGAGGCCGATATTCAAGAGAGTAGACTCTGAATGGTTTCAATAACCATTGATGACTTGTAAGGTTTTGTTATGTACATGTCGGCTCCAGCTTGCTCGCCCATGAGAAGATCTTCTTTGCTTTTTTTCGCCGTAAGCATGATAATCGGTATATGACGGGTCGTTACGTTAGTCTTTACCTGCCGACAAACCTCAAGGCCATCAATCTTGGGAAGCATAATATCAAGCAGAATCAGATCTGGATTCATAGTTACTACTGCCTCCAATGCTGCCTGACCATCCGTCACTCCTTCGACATTGTAACCCCTTAAGGTCAGCAGTATACTTTGAAGTTTCAATAGAGATTCTTCGTCTTCAACAACCAAAATCTTCTTTTTAATCACAGGAACCTCCACGTTTAAGTCTGATCCGATCGTCATCCTCAGTCTCCTGATCAAATCGCAGCATTGGTACACTTTAACATATAAAACAGAATGTGCTGTGACTTGAAAATCACATAATCCTGCCTTATAGAAAAGGCCACCAAGAATCGAGCCTTGGTGGCCTTGTTTTGTGAGTTAAAGAGCTTCTTAACTAGCTCTATCAAAAAGAAGCCGGATTTTTTCTCGGATGTTGTGTCTTATAGGAAAGATTCCAACGCTTCCGGTAGACAATACTTCAAAGGGTGTTATTAGTTAAAAAAATCTACTGCCTTTGCATTTCCCACCTTATTTAAGGCACAGATAACTTGCCCTGCTCCTTACCCCCTCCTGAGAGTGAAGCTTTTTTTGAGCCGTTGCCGTGAAAAGAAAAGGCTACTCAGGATTGAACCCAGGTGGCCATAGTTTTCTGCTCCTAAATAGCTCTATCTATAACAAGCCCGTTTTCGTCTCAGAAGTCGTGACATTTATGAATATAGTGCAGTCTGTTGGCGCACCAATTTCGGGGCAGGGGGGCGCTTTTGCTTTTTGTTCCAGGACCATGAATTTTCTCCGAGCCTTCGCTGGGAGTTTTGTACAGCTAAAGCCCCTGCCCACGTTTGCCGTTCCGTCTCATCTGTGTTAGTGTGCCTGAGTTGATGGCGGCGTCCTCTCCGGGGCGTTCCGACCATAGACCCGCAAATGAGGTGGATCGTTCATGCTCCGGTATGTTCGAGACGAACCCTCTCTCTTCAGAGCAGCACTGCGGTTGTGATGTCCCATCGCAACATCGGGTGCGGGTGGCTCTGTCCTCTTTAAAACAATCAATAACCATCATTTTTCCGGCACACTGCTGCCCGGCTGATTCCCGCTTTCTAAAACGGGAGTCTCTTCTGTATTCTCTCCACGTTTGTCATGCCTGTCGCAAGTGCCTCTGCTGAAATGATCTCATCGCCCTCTGTGTTGGGCTGTGGGCTTTTTGGCACAACCTCAACTTGCTTAAGGAGGCACCATGTCAATCGAGTGGCAAGACCAACTCAGAGAATTTGTAAACACCGCCGACAAGCTCAAACAGTTCATCAACCTCACTGCCGAGGAAGAGGAGGTTCTCCGCACCAATGAAACGACCTGGGGAACCACTCCCTATTTTGCTGCCCTGATGGACCCCGATGATCCTTCATGTCCCATTCGCAGACAAGTGCTTCCATCGGTGCAGGAGCAACAGAATCGCTTCGGTATGGATGATTACCTGGTCTGGAAGGAGAACCGCGCCACTGAGGAACAACGTCCGGACAGTATCGCCCGGCAGTACCGTGATCGCGTAGCCTTCACAGTCACCCAGACTTGCGGAATTTACTGCCGACACTGCTTTCGCAAGGAGCTGGTTGTTGACGGCGACCTAAAACTCGACTTCAATGTAGATGAGGGTCTCGACTGGATCGCCGCACACACTGAGGTACGTGATGTGCTCATTACTGGAGGAGACCCGTTTTTGCTTTCAGACGATCAGCTCGAATACCTGATCCGTAAACTGCGCGAGCTGCCACACATTGAAATGATCCGCTTCGGTACCCGTTCGCCAATCGTGTTGCCACAACGTATCACCCCGGGGCTGAAAAAGGTCCTCAGTGCCTATCATCGCGTACCGATCTGGATCAATACTCAGTGCAACCACCCGAAAGAAATCACTGAAACGACTGCCAAGGCCGTGTTTGAGCTGCTCTCATGCGGTGTAAATATTGGTAACCAAGCGGTGCTCCTCAAGGGGATTAATGATGATGTCGAGACCTTCCGCGAACTGCACCAGAAACTGCTGAGGGTCAGGATTAAGCCTTATTACGTCTTCTACTGTGAACCAGCCCCCGGCATTGACCACTTCCGCACCCCGGTGGAAAAGGGTGCCGAACTGATACGCGATGCCCTACGCGGACACACTACAGGGCTGGCCCAACCGATGCACGTCATCGCTACGAACATCGGTAAAATTCCACTGATGCCCGACTATTACATCGCTGGCAAGGATGATGAAAACTACCAGCTGCGCAATCATAAGGGTGAGGTGACGACCATTCCCAATATGCCAGAATAACCTTTGCACCTTAACGCGTTAAATCCGGAAACAAATGGTCGCTGTTTCAACGAAAACCAACAAGGCCGGTGCCCATAGAGGACACCGGCCTTGCCTTCCTTCTGTTTTTCTCCGATCCCTTCATCTGTTCTGGATCATCTCTTAAGCGCATATCTGCGCTTTTTCAGCCCTCCGATCTCAACCCCTTTCTGATTAGTCGCTGTTTTGTTTTTCGGTAAAGTTGCCAGCCACGGATAAGGAGTTATGCTAGGTTTAGTCTCAACAAAAGGAGGCAAGAATGAGATCAAATAAATATCTAAATCAAAAACTGTTTCTGATCTTTTTCGGATTCTTTTTTCTACTTATCTCACAGCAAGTTTTTGCTGATTCAGTAACTGAAAAAACAACAGCATCTTCTGAACAAAAAGAAATCAGTCATCAAACCAATGAAGCCTTGGAAATAGCATTCGCAGGTATTGAGAGACAAAGAAAGACGATAAAAGATTATGAAGAACGTATCGCAAATAGCGGGGGGACCAAAAAGCAGATACTTGAGGCCTGGCTAGACAAGTCTTGGTTAAAACTATTAGAGCAAGGCGTAGCTTACGCCGAAACTGTTGATGCCAAAAAGAATGATGACATCAATAATGAGAACTACCAACAAAAAGCCAAAAAGATTCTTGGCGAGCAGAGTGAAATTGCAAACACGGTAATTAATCGGATCCATCAAAGAATAAAACTTCCTGAGCAGGGCTCTTCTGCCGTAGAAAAAGCTGCCGCCTTTTCTAAAATATTTGTCCTGTTAGAGTCCATCCAAAGAACGGTTGAGCTACAAATAAAGAGTCTCGAAATTGCGAAAGATTTTGAGCTTGATGTAACTGCACAAGAGCAGTCTCTCAGAAAGAGTCTGTCCAATCGCGCAATCAACATATCAATTCTTTTAGATTCAATGATGGAAGACGTTGTCGCATTAAGCGCCAGTGCGGAGGTTGTCCCCGATGATACGGAACTGGCAACCAAACTGAACGCAACAAAGCAATTGGCTCAAAGGCTTGCTGTGTCACTCAACAGTGTGTTGGATATGATGGCCGATCTAGGCATGGATACTTCAGCCTATCGGGAACTGGTCCTGAGTAATACTGGAGTCATTACGATAGATGTGCTTGACGTAGGTGTTGGCTCTCGCTTATTGACAGCCTGGGGAAAGAGTCTTTGGAATGGAGTTGTTGAAAACGGCCCCGATATTGTTTTTAAAATATTTTTGTTCATCCTCATCTTATATATTTCAAAAAAACTCTCAAAGGTTGCTCACAGCGTTGTTGAAAAGAGTTTTAATAAGTCAAACATTCATTTGTCTGAGTTGTTGAGGCGCATGATATTTTCTCTTACACGTAACGTGATCATCTTGCTTGGAGCTCTGGTTGCCCTGTCTCAGGTTGGAGTTAGCATTGGGCCTCTCTTTGCGGGGTTGGGGATTATCGGATTTATTGTCGGGTTTGCGCTTCAAGATTCGTTATCCAATTTTGCCTCTGGACTAATGATTCTGCTCTACAGGCCCTACGATGTTGGATCCTTGATAGAAGCGGCGGGTGTTTTTGGCAAGGTCTCTCACATGAGCCTTGTCAATACTACTGTCATAACATTTGACAATCAGACCATTATTATCCCAAACAACAAGATTTGGGGAGATGTCGTAAAAAATGTCACCGCACAAGCAACTAGACGTGTGGATCTGGTTTTCGGCATCTCATATACCGATGATATCCCAAAGGCAGAGAAAATCTTGAAAGAGATTCTCGATTCGAATCATAAGGTCCTCAAAGATCCAGAACCAATTGTTCGTTTACACGAACTCGCTGACTCTTCTGTTAACTTCGTCGTCAGACCCTGGGTAGCTACTGACGATTACTGGGATGTTTATTGGGACGTCACGCGTGCAGTAAAAATGAGGTTCGATTCTGAAGAAATCAGTATTCCGTTCCCGCAGCGTGATGTGCATCTATACAGTCATGCGTTGGCATAGAAAAACAGATCAGAACATAACCTCTTTCTTGTCCTTCTCCCCGCTATAACTTCGCTCACCAAGAAGGCTCAAGTTTGCCAAGGAAATAATAAGGGCGTTTCCCGATGCCAGGGCAGCTACTACTTCAGAGAAGCTTTCAACCATTGCAATCAGGCATAAGAAAACGGCCTCCGAGGATCGTATCCTGGTGGCCGTAGTTTTGTGTTTTAAAGAGCTTTCTGAATACCTCCATCAATAAGAAGCGGTTTTTTAACCATTCCTTAAAATAGTGCCAGCAATAATGAGACTCCTTGGCATAATGGTCGGTACTAAAGCAGGGAGGTTTACAAGATTTCTACTTTAGCTATAAAAAAACGGGTATTTTTACTAAAAGAATTAAAGGGAATTCTTCGGACAGCAACAGAAGGTGAGGTGTCAAAGGACAAACCTAATTCACGACAAAACGAAACATCATATCTGCCTCGTAAGCCATAATTATCTTCAGTCTATATTTATCGACTGTAACGACATTACTTTCTGACAAATCAAATTTATACTCTTTGTTGGTAGGAGAAGTGTCATTGCCCACCTTTTCGCTGAAAATAATCACAATTTCAGAGCCGCTTCTGCCTCCATAAATTAACTCAGTATGTGTCCCCGCCCTGTCATCGGACCAAAAAGGGATACCTAAAAGAGCAAGTTGCTCCGTACCATCCTTGTCGTTAAGTTGGATTGGTTTGCTCAAACAGGAGGTCAACAGGAGCATGGCAAAAAAAATTACAATAGCCCTTATCAAAGCATTACTCCTTACGGAATTGAATTTAAATTCATATAAGCTTTAACCGCTTAGGATGACCTTCCCCAAACCGTTTAAAACTCAAATAAAAACCCAACCTATGACCAGAGGAGCTTCATAAATACTACTTGCCACCCTCTGGGTAATAACTTCTTGAATACCTACACAAATAGGACATTTTTAATTTAGTGTATTTGGCTGAAATGGTCAAACGTCAAACATTACTATGCTTCCTCCTCCAAAGTTTTGGCGTCTAAGGGCTTCATTTTTGAAATGATTACTAGAAACCTTCATAAACAATAAATGCCAACCCGGAATTGATTCAGGAGCTTCTTAAATGAAAAGAAAACGGATCTATCCACTTTGTTTGATGGGTAGATCTGTTTTTATAAGGTAAATTAGATTGCATATACTTAAGGAGGTTACAGCAAAAAATGCTAGATTATTTAAACTTGGTTGGTAAGGCGCTGATTAGCGTGGTCTTTATAAGCAGCTTGAGCTGTACCCCGGTACTGTCCTCAGAGGGTGATGCTGTTCTCTGGAATAGTTTGCGATCGGGTGAGCATTTTGCTTTACTCCGTCATGCCATTGCTCCTGGCAATGGAGATCCTCCGGGGTTCAAACTTGGCAGTTGCCGGACGCAAAGAAATCTCTCCGAGGAAGGACGGAGCCAGGCCGTTAAGATAGGTAAGCTCTTTCGTGAAAATAGGATTCAAACGGCACGAGTATTCTCGAGCCAATGGTGTCGCTGCCTAGAGACCGCAAAGTTGCTGGAACTTGGGCCGGTTCAGGCCCTTTCTTTTCTCAACTCCTTCTTCAATAATTATGATTATCGTGAGTCGCAAACACAAAAGCTCACAGCGTGGCTTCATGAGCAAAACCTTGGCCAGCCTCTTGTGTTGGTGACACATCAAGTCAACATAACAGCTCTGACTAATGTCTATCCCAGCTCTGGTGAACTCGTGATAATCCGCCGATCCAAAACCGGTGAATTTGCGGTTGTCGGAACGATCAAAACGAAATAAATGTTGTTCAGGAATATCCTGTCCTTTCGCACTTATCCTGATCCCGAGTCGCAAACCCTTTTTCATTGCGCATAACAAATAATAAAAGGCCACCAAGGCTCAGATCCTGGTGGCCACAGCTTTGTGTATTAAAGAGCTTCCTGAATACCTCTATCAATAAATAAGAAGCAAATTTTCGTCTCGACAGTGGTGGCTTATATTGCTTTTGTCGGGATGCCGGATGATTCACGGAAAAATGCTATTTATAAACAACGAGTTGCACCTGCAAGTTGAATCCGTTCATACAAAAAACCCCCACATGGAACAAGTGGGGGTTTTTAGAAATCTGAAGCGGTCGACGTCATAAGAACGGCGACCGCTTTGGTTTGTATTAAAGGACTTTTTTCTTAATCCTCTTTGCCAGAATCCTTTTCGACCGCTTTCTTGCGAGGTGTTCTGGTCCGTTTTGCTTTGGCAGGCTCTTCGGTAGGCTTTGCCGCCACCTCATCTTTAACCGCGGTTTTCCTGGTCGTCTTCTTAGCCGGGGCTTTCGTCTTGGCGGGAGCTTTTTGGACGGTCTTCTTTTCTGCGGAATTAGCTTCCTCTGTTGCTTTTAAAGCGTCCGCATCTTTTGCTTTTGGCTTGGCCGTGCTGGTTCGACGCGTTTTCGGCTTAGGTTTCTCTCCGACAGTGTTCTCTTTAATTTCAGTTACTATTGGTTCGCTCTTCTCTACCGATGCAATCTCTTTGGCTGCCGGCTTTTTGCGTGGGCGCTTGGCCGGTGCTTTTTTGACGACCTCTCCGCTCTCCGCGGGGGCGCTTTTTTCTTCACTCTTCTCAGCTGCTGCCTCTGTTTTCGTTACTTTGGCTTTCGCGAGACGAGGCCTGCGGCTGGCTGGTTTTTTAGTTTCAACTTTCTTTTCGCTCGCAGCTTCTTTCTGAGCGCTCTCCTCTGCAGGGGCCTCTGGCGCAACTTTGGTTGCTTCTGTTGGTGGATCAGTTTTTTTCGTCGTACGGCGAGGACGTCTCGGTTTTGGCTTGGTCTCGACCTCTGGTTTTTCTCCTGCAGCGACTTCTGCCGGAGGTTCTGTCGTTGTGTCTGATGTCGCTGACTGGTTCTTGTCAGTTGTAGAGGGCGGCTCCACTTTTACTTCGTCCGCTGCTGATTTCGGTTTACGACGACTCCGCCGACGTTTCGGTTTGGCTTCCTGTGCGTCTTGATTTCCTTCTGCGGCCTCCGCAGGCTTCTCCTCTGGCGTTTCGGCGACGGGTGCTTCTTGTGCAGGCGCTTCTGTCGTTGCCGCACTTTCAGTTACTTTTTTGCTTCGTGAACGTCTTGGCCTTTGTGGCTTCTTCGCCGGTGCCACATCATCAGACTTTTCTTCTGCCGCCCCGGTTATGGTGTCCGTTGAGTCAGTTGCAGCGTCTTCCGATGTTGGCTCATCAGTATCGCTGGTGTTCTGCTCTGCTTCAGAAGCTGTCGCTCCTGAAGGCTTGCGGCGTCTCCTGCGACGGCGTTTTTTGGGTTGATCCGTTCCCACCTCAGCTGTTTCTTCCACCGCAGGCAGATCCGTCTCCTCTTTGTCTCGCTTACTCTCTTCTTCGGTCGCCAGGGGCACGGAACCGGCCTCAACAAATTCCTGCTGGGTCGACTTACTCTTCTCTTTTTTCTGAATTTCGATTTCAACCTGGTCAGACAGAAAATCGCGGTTACCGTGAATATGGATCTGCAACTGGTAGCGCCGCTCCATCTCGACGAGCTCTTCACGGTTGTTGTTCAACAGGTAGGCGGCAACTTCAATCGGCAACTGGGCATCAACACGACTGACCTGGCCTTTAGCGGCGCTGGCGTGAATTTTACGCAACAGGGCAACCGCCTGGGTTTCAGGACTCTTCAAATGTCCGGAGCCGTTACAGTGCGGGCAGGGCAGGTAGGAGCCTTCTGTCAGGGCGGCTTTAATCCTTTGCCGGCTCATTTCCAATAACCCAAATTTACTGATGCGACCAACGCTAACCCGGGCCTTGTCGTTTTCCAGTGATTTCTTGACCTGGTTTTCGACCGCGCGATTATTTTTGCGGTCCCGCATGTCGATGAAGTCAATGACGATCAGGCCACCGAGGTCGCGCAGGCGAAGCTGCCTGCCGACTTCTGTGGCGGCTTCCAGGTTGGTCTTGGTCGCCGTGTCCTCAACGCCGCGCTCGGAAGCCATCTTGCCACTGTTGACGTCGATGGCGACGAGGGCTTCAGTGGGGTCGATGACAATCGAACCGCCAGAGGGCAGGAGCACTTTGTTGCGGCTCAGGGTCTCGATCTGGTCTTCAATCTGGTAGCGGGAGAAGATCGGTCGACGTTCCTGGTGAAGTTTGACCAGTTTGATGTGGTCAGGCATGACCATCTGGAAGAAGTCTTTCGCTTCTTTGAAAACCTGCGGGTCGTCGATCAGAACTTCATCCATCTCCGTGGTGAAGTAATCACGGATCGAACGGATCATCAGGTTGGATTCTTTGTAGATCAGGGCCGGAGCTTTGGCTTTTTGCTCAAGCTCCTTGATGCTTTCAAAGAGCCTAATCAGATAGCGATAATCCCGTTCCAACTCTTCGCGAGTCTGGTCAAGAGCTGCCGTGCGCACGATATAACCGATGCCCTCGGCGAGGTCGAGAGAGCTCATGGCCTTTTTCAGCTCTTTGCGTTGTGCGTCGCTCTCGGCCTTGCGTGAAACACCCCGTGTCTGGCTGCCGGGCATAAGAACCATGTAGCGCCCGGCGAGGGACAGGTAAGTGGTCAGGGCTGCACCCTTGGTACCGCGCTCTTCCTTGGTGATCTGGACCAGGATCTCTTGGCCGCGAGACAAAAGGTCATTGATGCGTGGCCTGCGGCCATCTTCGGCAGGAGTGTAGTCAGGCTTGACCGTGGTGTAATTGATTTCATCGATTTGCAGGAAGCCGAGGCGATCTGCGCCATAATCAACAAAAGCGGCCTGCAGACCGGTTTCAACCCGGACCACAACCGCTTTATAGATATTCCCTTTGGAGGGTTCGCGACCGGCAACCTCGATATCGAGCTCAGTGAGGATACCATCTTCTACAATAGCCACCCGGTTTTCTTCGGGATGGGTGGCGTTAACCATCATTTTCTTAGACATGTAATTCTTCCCGGCTGCCGCATGCGACAACCTTAATCTGTTGGGGGCATAAACCCTGTTTCGAGATGGTTGGCTCAACCGGAACTGGGAGCGCGCTCAATAACAGGATAAATACCAAAACTGTTTATCTGTAGGACCTGTATCTCAGTCCTTAAGATCGAAAAAACCTTTTAAAAAAGGTAGATACGGCCGAACTATAACAAATTAAATGAAAATTGCACGTAAATAATGGAAGGTGACGTCTCTGTATCGTTTGTGTTGAATGTAAATTGATCTTCAAAGATGTTGTTTTTGCTCTCTTTCAGATAAGTCATGACACCGGCAGGACGAGATCTGCCAGTGTTGTCAGTTGTTTTTTTCTTTGAATAAAAGAACTTTTATCAGTGAATCTAATTCCCTATGACTAATCTCTTACCCAAGTTGACTGTCAATTAAATCGAAATCAAGCTCCTGCTCAGCCAGACTCTTAACCAGGCTGATTTTTTCATGATCATCAGCAGTGATCTTGGAGACATCGCGGGTCACGGTATGGAAGACCGTTGATGTGAGTTGCTCGGTGCGCATGAAGGGCAACTGACTGTCGTCGAGAACCTGCTGGGTCAGTTTGGCAATGGGGTTGGCTCCCGAAATCAGTACTCCGGAAAGTTTCTCAGCATATTCTGGAATATGATGCAGAGTGGCGAGCATGACCAGAAGTTCATTACGACTGCTGTTCACCAGTAGCAATGTTGAATTTTTGAGAATTTCGACGACCTTCTCCGTGGAAGCTGCTGCGAGTTGTATGTGTTTGATGATCTGCCTCGCCTGCTCCTGATTGGCACGCAGAGACACATCAAAGAGTTTGGCAACGTGTTGCAAGGTGGGGCCAGCAAGTATCGGCGAGTAGTTGAAGCCACCGTGGACAATAAAATTTTCGTGGGCAAAGGCTTTGTCCATGTATTCGAGGGTTCTTGCCCGTTTCTCAGCGATCAGCTTGTTCGGCATGACGATGCGGACTTCTGCGCCCTCCATTTTGTAAAGTGCCAGGTTCATGCTGACATCATCGATGACGTGGCCGATGCCGCCGCCGCTGACAATCAGGACCGGAGCATCGAGCAGGCGGGCAACACGGGCGTTACTTAAACCGAGCACCGAGCCGACACCACTATGACCGGCCCCTTCAATGATCAGAAAGTCACAGCGCTCTTCGAGTTCCTTACAGGCCTTGATGAGCTGCTGTTCGAGTTGCTCACGGGTGACCACGCCATCGATGACTTTGCGTGTGTCTCCAGGTTGTACCACTACGGGTGACATCAGGCGGATGTCGTCCTCAAGCCCGAATACTTTGGCGACCAGGGCGGCATCTTTGTCGACCCAGAAATCCTTGTAGGGGGAAGGCTTGGGCCCGACCGGCTTGATAAAGCCGACCCGACGGTATTTTTTGAGGGCCAGGTGGATAAGTGAGAGGCTGGTGGTGGTTTTGCCGCAGTCCTGTCCGGTCGCAGCTATGAAGACTTTACGTGCCATTGAGGCCTCCTGAAAGAACTGCAACAGCTCTTTAGTGGTGGGTGAGAAAACGCTCATTCATTCTGCTAATGTTCGTTGTCCCTGTCAACGATGAAGATGATAATTCTCGAGAGCATACAGATGTGCTATAACAGGCGCCATGTTACAGCTAAAAGATGTTGTCAAACAGTTTGCAGACCAAGTTGTGCTGCGCCATGTTGACTGGCATGTTCGTCCCACTGACCGTATCGGGCTTTGTGGCGAAAATGGTGCCGGTAAGACCACTTTGCTACGTCTGCTGTCCGGGCAGTCGGATGTTGATGCCGGCAAGGTGCAGTTGGCTCGTGGTACCACTATCGGGTATCTGCCGCAGGAAGGCCTCGAGCATAGTGGTCGTGACCTCTTTACCGAGGTGCGCTCAGCTCTTGAGGAGCTGCTCGCGGTTGAAGCCGAGCTGAAACAGCTTGAGGGACAGATCAGTCGTGAGGCTGAAGAGTCTGACCTTGATCGTTATTCCGAGTTGCAGGAGATTTTTCGACAACGCGGTGGTTACACCATGGAAACCGAAATCGGCAGGGTCCTCAAGGGCCTGGGTTTCGCCGAAGAAGATTGGGGTAAACCGTGCGAGCAGTTTTCCGGCGGCTGGCAGATGCGTATCGCACTGGCCAAGTTATTGCTGCAGAAACCCAACCTGCTTCTCCTTGATGAGCCGACCAACCACCTTGATCTGCCTGCCCGTGATTGGCTAGAAGGCTACCTGTCGGCCTACCCATACGCAGTGATCCTGGTTTCCCATGACCGGTTTTTCCTTGACCAGGTCGTCTCCCGGATCGTCGAAATCTGGCACGGTAAGCTCACAGATTATCCCGGTAACTATTCCCGCTACCTGGCTGCCCGCGACGAACGCGTTGCCGCTTTACGTGAAACCAAGAGACGCCAGGATGAAGAGGTCGCCCGCCTCGAGGCGTTCATTAACAAGTTTCGTTATAACGCCAACAAGGCTGCCCTGGTACAGAGCCGCGTCAAGATGTTGGAAAAAATTGAGCGCATTGAATTGCCGCCAGAGCGTAAAAAAATCGGTTTCTCCTTCCCAGCGCCACCGAAAAGCGGGCAGCTTTCAATCGGTCTCTCCGGCGTCGCACACGGATACGAAAACAAGACCGTTGTTGAGGATGTTGATCTCTCTGTTGCTCGCGGCGAGCGTGTCGCCCTGGTTGGGGCTAACGGTGCTGGTAAGTCAACCCTGATGAGATTGCTGGCAGGGGTTGAGGCGCCGTTGCAAGGCGAGCGTGAGGAAGGTCATAACATGGTTATGGCTTATTTTGCCCAGGATCAGGCGCGCACCCTCGACTCAAAACTGACTGTGCTGGAGCAAATTACCAAAGCAGCCCCTTTCGACATGGTGCCGAAGGTGCGCAACCTGCTAGGCGCGTTTCTTTTTCATGGTGATGACGTTCACAAGCGGGTTTCTGTTCTCTCAGGTGGAGAGCGTAACCGGCTGGCACTGGCGATCCTGCTTCTAGAGCCGGCCAACCTGCTGCTTCTGGACGAGCCGACCAACCACCTTGACCTGGCCTCCAAAGAGGTTCTTCTTAATGCTCTGAAAGGGTATCAGGGGACCCTCGTGTTTGTTTCTCACGACCGTTATTTTGTTGATGAGCTCGCTAGCCGAGTTGTTGAAGTTGCCGGCCATCGTGCCACGTCCTACCTCGGAAATTATGAGGACTTTCTGCGCGTAAAAAGTGGTGAAGGGGATGGCAGCCACTCCTCTTTGCGAGTCGAGCAGGCTGGTGCGAAGGGAACCTCTGCGCCGGTAAAAAGCAAGACATCCCGGGTGCTTTCGCACGAGGAGCGTAAGGCGACCAGGCGAGAAGAGCAGAAACGGAAGAAAGAGTTGACTCAGGTTGAAGAGCGAATCGAGGTTCTTGAGCAGGCTCTCGCTGAGCTGACCACTGAAATGCAGGACCCTGCCATGGCGGTTGACCATGCCCGCCTTAGTCCGCTCATTGAGAAACATTCAATTCTTCAAGAGGAGTTGGACGACTGTATGGAACGCTGGGAGACCCTGCAGGAGGTGCTCGCAGAAGGTGAAGTGTCGTGAAGCGTCCTTTTGTGATCGCCGTTGCCAGCGAAAAAGGCGGGGTGGGAAAGACAACGATTGCCACTAACCTTGCCGTCTATCTCAAGGCTTTGCATGAGGATTTACCGGTTACAATTGCCTCTTTTGATAACCACTTCAGCGTTGACCAGATGTTTTCTCTCGGTCCACAGCCTGAGGGTAATGTTGCCAAGCTTCTCGAAGGCTGCCCGATTGAAGAGCTTGCTGTGCTCGGTCAATACGGAGTGCAGTATGTCGCCTCATCCCGGCGGCTGCAACCACCAGACCATGATCCTGTTTGGTTGCGACAGAGGGTGTCGGCTTCAAAGCTTGACGGTATTCTAATCCTCGATACAAGACCCATTCTTGATTGGTTCACTGAAGCAGCTCTCTTGACTGCAGACCTGGTCCTTGTGCCGGTTAAGGATCGTGCAGCCCTGATAAACGCCGGTTCGTTAAGGAAGATTATGGCCGATGCCGGCCGTGCAGAAAAACTTTGGTTGCTGCCAAGCCTGGTTGATGCCCGTGCTCGCTTGAATGCCGAAGTGCGCGTTCATGAGTTCCTGATCTACGGCGCCCGTGAACGAGACTACCAGGTTCTTGAAATTTGCATCAGTAAAAGTCCCAAGGTCGAAGGCCTTGCTTCCGGGTTCTCCAGTCGCATCTTGCCCGTTCTCACCCACGCCCGGAATACTTCCGTTCATGGTCAGTTCAAAAAGCTGGCAGAATTTGTCTTGTCAAACTCTGCGACCGAAACCTTCGAGTACAGGAGTGGCAGTGGTTGTGAAGGGGGCCTGGAGGGACTGCCCGCTGCACGGCGACGCAAGCTTGTCCTTGAGTGCCCTTTGTGTTGTCAACAGTCCCTGCATGCTGAAGGTCATTTCTTCTTTGATTTGAGCAGCCGGCGGCGGGGCTTTATTCATCCTGATTGTTGTGACCAGCTTTTTGCCGAACTCGAGCTGGATGTAATGACGTCTGAGGAGATACTTGCCTTGACAATTGAAGGGCCTGGACTGGTTGGTCCGGAGAGTCGCTTGACGGCCCATCTGTTTGATGCCGATGAAAGCCTTGTTGCCAGTGAAGAGCTTGGTAAAGTGAAGAGTCGCTTCCATAACGCCCTGTCAATGATAATCGGCCGTCCTCTTGATGCCGCTTACCGTGAGCTTGTCATAATCAATCGTCAAGCCATGAGCCCGGCTGAACAAATGGGTGATGATCTTTTCCGTCGTTTTGCATTCCGTCGTCGCAAAATCGCTCGGGAACTTCGTCTCGCCGGCTTGTTTTAAAGACCCTATCTCAATATGATTTTCTACTAAACCCTAGTTTGCGGGCGTTCCCTCGGTCGCGCAACGGCCTTGACATGAAAGCTCAAATATTCTAAAAATTCGTGTTCTAAAAGTAATGTTAATGAGAACGAGGCTTTAAGTTATGATTCTGTTGCCACGAGGCAATCCTGTTAAGGAAAATATCAATCCTGGCAAAGTAAACCTTGCGGATGCCTTGGGAAAAATGCGTCAGGGAAAATTTACCGGATACATGCGTTTTGATTTTCCTGAAGGGACCGGCGTCTTCATTTACCAGGAAGGCAGCCTCATCAGCTCACTCTTTGAGAATGAGCGGGAACACCTGATCGCATATGATGGTATCTCCCGTACGTTCGACGAGTCTCTGAATGGCAACGGTAAGCTGAACATCTATCGACTATCTACCGAGCTGGCGCACAGTATTCATACCCTCCTGCATGGTGAGGTTCTGCACAAAGGGCAGGATCTCCAGTTGATCGATATTAAATCCTTGCTGGTTCGGATGCGCGAAGAGAAGCGTAGCGGATGCCTGCGCATTTATTCTAAAGAACATATTGCCCTGATCTTTTATCGCGACGGTCGCCCCCTTGGTTTCTTCCACGATGGTTCGACGGACATTGAAACCACTGCAGACAGTTCCATGTCGGTTGCCAAAGAGCCCGGAGCCAAAGTTGATGTTCTGGTGACTCGTGGTGACGGCGAAAAATCACTGGCAGACCTTATGGAAACCGCGGATATCACAGGTATGTGGGGTGCTGCTGTTGCCGAACGTCAACGTCAGCGAGAAGAGCAGGAGCACGCTGCAAGTAAAACTCAGGAGACAAAAGAGTCGGATCGGCGGCAGAAGACACAGGAGCTTTTTCAGAGTTTTGCCATGGCGCATCTTGGCAAAATCGGCTCCTTGCTGGTAGATAAAGAGTTTGAAAAACTGAAACTCAACGGTGGGCAGATTAGCGAATCTGCTCTTGATGACTTTTACACCAAGCTGGGTAAATCAGCCAGGCTGGTCGCAGGTCCCAGCAAAATCGATAAAATGCTGGATGAAATGAAAAAGGGTTTCAACGGGCTCTCTTAAGGAGCCCAGGTTCAGATCCCGGCGGCTTTCGAGTCGCCGTTTTTTATTGATTCAATCCGTATCTCAGGGAGGCGTTCATGGAAATGTTTCAAGTTGTACTCGGAGTCTTCTGGCTTGTTGCCGGGTGTGTTTCTTTCTATTTCAGTATCGGTAATGCTCGAGTCTGGACCAGTATCTCTGTTGGCTTCTTCCTGATTCTGATTGGTGAGATTATCCCGGGTGCCCTGCCTTTTCTCCCTGGCCTCAATAACCCCTATGTACTGGCCATGGGACATATCATCGGGACTCTTTCTATCCTGATTATGAGCCACGGTTTCCAGGAGTACTATGTTTTTACCCGGACTCTTGATTTCGAAGGCAGTAAGCTTCATGTCTACCTGGCTGTTGTCGGCGTTATCGTCGCGTCCCTGGTTTTTCTGTTAATCAATCCGACTCCTGATGAGGACGTTCTCCGCGTCATTCGGGTCGTGGAAAACACCAACTGGGTCTTCCTGTCATTGATCAATATCGATCTGATTCGCAAAATTCATCTCAATATCAAGGATACTCCGATCAGTAATGGGTTTCTTGCCTTTATGGTCGTTTTTGCCTGTATCTTCCTCTGGAAAGGTTCTCAGCTTTATATGGATGTTTTCAGCCTCGATACGAAACAGGACTTGATTAACTACACTATTTCTCATTACACCAACCTGGCAGGCAGTCTGCTCGCAAGTATCTCGGTTGGAGGCACGTTCCTTTATCTAGGCAAGCTGCTGCGTTAGTTTTTTGTAAATGACGTTATGTGAAAAGGTAAGCGGAGGCTCTATTTGGGGCCTCCGCTTTTTTGTTCTTACATTGTCAGCCTTGTATTGATAGCTATCCGGTGGCTTTCTGCTTCAGATGGACATCCCTTTGCGGGAATGGAATCGTGATGCCTGCGCTCTCCAATGCCTTATAAGCAGCCATGTTCCCACGATAGAGGGTCTGGAAATACTTCTTGGTCGGTACCCAGTAACGCATCCCCAAATCAATTGAGGAGTCTCCGAAGGCTTCGATGCCGACTTGCGGGGGCGGTTCACTGCATACATCTTCAATCCCCAGAAGCGCCGTTTGTATCGCTTCTATCGCTTTCTCCGGATCATCCTGATAGCTGATCCCGACCGTCCCTTCGACAATTTTGTTAGCGAATGAATTCGATAGAATTTCTCCGACAATATGCTTGTTTGGGATCGTGATTATTTCGTCATCTTCTGTGGAGAGAATTGTTACGGCCAGGTGAATCTCATCAACGACTCCGCTTACGCCGCCAATCGTGATCGTGTTGCCGATCACAAATGGCCGGGACAAGATGATCACAAGTCCGGCGCCATAGTTGGAGACCGGTCCTGCGATGGCAAAGCTGGTGCCAAAAGCCAGGGCACCAAGAGCCGCGATGAACGGTGCGATTGAAATGCCAAACTTACCGATAGCAATAATGACCACAAAAGTCAGTGTCAGGATCTTGACAACGCTGCCGAGAAAGCGCGCGAGGGTGATGTCTATATTCCTTTTTTCGCACAGCCCGGTGACCAAACGGCCGAACCAACTCGCCAGTTTGGAGCCAATGGTCAATATGATAATGGCTCCCAGTATCTGGAAGCTGTAATTGATGATGAATTCAACGACGACGTTGTAGACCTGCTGGATTGTTTCCACCTCTTGTTCCATCATTTCCTCCAGGTTCAGAATAGATATCTGACATTGTAACAGAAGGGCAGCACCCTATAAGGGCGGTAGAATACCTGGTCAAGACACCCGCTGTGCCGCGCATGGCGATAGTCAGTGACTATGCTCGCTTTTTGAAGTGGTTTTCTTTGCAGCCTTTCTCGTCCCTTCGCGACTTTGCGTTAAGTCCTTGAACCCTTTGTTTGGGTTATCAGTCCGTTAATCTTATGAGCCCGTTTCAGCGGTCCTTGCTTGCCGTCAGAACAATCTGAATACGCCGATTCAAGGCTCGTCCCTGGGCTGTTCCGTTGCTGGCGACCGGGCGGTACTCTCCATAGCCGACTGCGGAGAGCCTTTCTCCGGAGATGGCTGCCTTCTCCTGGAGGAAATGCAGAACCGTGGTCGCCCTTGCCGTGGAGAGCTCCCAGTTACTCGGGAACTTTTGAGCGAGAGTGCCGCTGATCGGTACGTTGTCGGTATGACCTTCAACCTGGATATCCTTGTCGGCGGCAACTTTGAGGATGTCGCCGATCTGTTGCAAAACATTGATTCCTGCGGGCTTGAGGACGGCCTTACCTGAGTCGAAGAGGATTTTGTCGACCACGTTAACAGTCAGTTTTCCCTTGAGCTCGGAGATTTTAACCTCACCACGCTGGATCTCTTCTTCGAGTTTCCCCACCAGTTCATCGTAGGTGCCCTGCACCTCGGCAAGCCTGGCTTCGCGTTCGAGGCGCTCAACTTCCAGTTGCTGCTGTAGCTCACTGCTCCCTTCGGTCAGCCGATCGATCTCCTGGCGCATCTCGGCCATGGCGGCCCCGGCTTCGGCGCTGCGGCTGGCCAGAACCTTCTCTACCCGGTCCAGGTCAGCGCGTGCCCGCATGAGGTCTTCCTGGAGGCGTTTGTTGCGCTCGATGGCTTCGAGCAAACGCTGATTCAGGCTATCATTGCGATCAACCAAATGGTTTTTGTCTTCTTTAAGGCTCTCGTAATCGCCTTCAAGGCTCTTGATAACTGATTGGAGATAATGGTTTTCGTCCAGCTTCTGCTGGTGCTCGGTTTGACTGACACATGCTGAGAGAGTTGCGATCATCACCAGAAACAGACTGAATTTGAAGTAAAATTTCACGAGCAGCTCCTTAGGGTTGTATAGAAATCTGCAAATTTTCAATAGCTCCCATTGTTGGCGATTTCAAGATAAATGTAAAGCTTGGAAATAGGCATGGTTACAGGCTTTTCAGTTGCTTGTAAAAGTTTCAATATGTTATAAAAATACACCTTAAGACTAAATCGCGACATTCAGAGTTTCCGCGAGGAGACGAAGAAGTTTCACCTTTGCCGGCCCGCAGGAAACATAATTTATGAACTCATTTATACTCGATCCTATTCTACGCCGTGCTCTTGAAGAAGATATCGGTACCGGGGATGTCACCACGCTGGCAACGATAACGCCTGGTACCCAGGCAAGCGCAGAACTGGTCGCCAAGGAAGATTTCGTTCTGGCCGGCATTGATGTTGCGCAACGAGTCTTTCAACTGCTTTCTGCAGAGACAGCATTTGAAAAACTTATGAACGACGGTCAATCGGTAAAACGCGGCGATGTTCTGGCCTGGATTAAAGGTGATGCCTCCGTTCTTCTGCAAGGCGAGCGTGTTGCGTTAAACCTTCTGCAGCGTATGTGCGGGGTAGCCACTCTCACCGCTGCGTTTGCGAAAGAGGTTGCAGGAACCCGCGCGGTTGTTGTGGATACGCGGAAAACCACACCTGGGCTAAGGGTCCTGGAAAAGTACTCGGTACGCATGGGTGGTGGCGGTAACCACCGCATGGCCCTTTATGATGCTGTTCTGATCAAGGAGAATCATGTCGCCGCTGCCGGGGGGATTACTGCCGCGGTTAGTCGCGCTCAACAGCGTGTGCCGCACACCCAGAAAATCGAAGTCGAGGTTCGCAATCAGGAGGAGGTGGCAGAAGCTTTGGCCGCTGGTGCAGATATCCTGCTCCTCGACAACATGTCTCTTGACGAATTGTCTGCGGCCGTCGAGCTGGTTGGCGATCGCGCCATCACGGAAGCCTCCGGGGGGGTCAACCTGGAAAGTGTCAGGGCTATTGCCGAGACCGGCGTCCGCTTGATTTCTGTCGGCGCACTGACGCACTCTTATCGGTCCGTTGATATCTCCATGTTGTTTACTTAAACATTAGGGCGTGAACCTAACTATTGATGAAAACACCAGCCCCACGTGAAGCCATCCTCTCACTTTTCCGCCAGACGCCAGACGGTTTTGTCTCTGGTGAAAGGATCAGTGATGAGTTGGGTGTTTCGCGTACGGCGGTCTGGAAGCACATTCGCAACCTTCGCCAGGCAGGTTACCAGATTGAAGCGATTCCTTCACGAGGGTACCAATTGCAGCAGTCTCCCGATGTCCTAATGCCGGAAGCCATTCAGTCCGGTCTCGAATGCCAGCTGGTCGGGTCCCGTATCATCTCGCTTGACGAGGCGGATTCCACCAACCTTCAGGCCAGTCGCCTTGGTGATGAAGGAGCCGACGACGGGCTGGTGGTGATTGCTGACCGTCAAACCTCGGGCAAGGGTCGGATGGGCCGCCAGTGGGAATCACCCGGTGGCGTCAACCTTTACGCCTCGATTTTACTGCGCCCTCCTGTTCTGCCTTTTGAAGCCCCAAAACTGACTTTTCTATCTGCTGTGGCCGTCTGTCGTGCAATTAAAAACTGTACCGGCCTGCAGCCAACGGTTAAATGGCCCAACGATATTCTCCTGAATGGAGCCAAGGTCGCAGGCCTCCTCAATGAGATGAGTTCTGAGACCGACCAGGTTAATTATGTCGTTCTCGGTATTGGCGTTAATCTGAACATGCGCGCCGAACAGTTCCCGGAAGATCTGCGTTACCCTGCCACGTCGCTTGCCATTGCCTCCGGCAAAGCTGTTTCCCGGTTGGCCTTTACCCGTTCCCTGTTGCAGGAGCTGGACGCTCTTTACCAGCTCTATCTGGGAGAGGGAAGTGCCCCTGTTTTCACTGCCTGGACAGAGCTCTGCGACCTGACCGGTAAACGGGTGCAGGTGGATTGCAATAATCTGTTGATTGAAGGCACCATGGTCGGCCTTGGCGATGATGGCGCATTGCTGGTTCGAACTTCGGCTGGTAAGATAGAGAGCATTTATGCAGGGGACGTGCGACCGCTTTAGAAACCAGGACGAGTGACGCGGGACGGGGAACGATTGATGAAGCAATTTGTCTGTATTTTGGGTTTTGAATTTTCCGCGTACCGCGTACCGCGTACCGCTTTACGAGGTTTTTGATGCTACTCGTTATAGATGTCGGTAATACCAACACCGTGCTTGGCCTGTACAAGGATAAGGAGCTTGCACGCAGTTGGCGCTTAACCACTGATAAAGCGCGTACCGCAGATGAATGGGCGATGGTCGTACATGAGCTGTTCAGCCTCAGTGGCTTACATTTTCCTGACGTCTCAAATGTTATTATCTCCTGTGTCGTTCCACCGTTGCTGAACACTCTGGAGACCCTGTGCGATAATTATTTCAAGCTGAAGCCGCTGGTGGTTGGCCCCGGAATCAAGACCGGCATGCCGATTCAGTATGACAACCCCCGAGAGGTTGGTGCCGATCGTATCGTTAATGCGGTGGCCGCCTACGCAAAACAGCAAGCCAGTCTGATCGTTGTGGATTTCGGTACGGCGACAACTTTTGATTACATCTCCTGTCGTGGTGAGTACCAGGGAGGGGCGATAGCTCCGGGCCTGAGTATCTCTGCAGAGGCTTTGTACGAAAGGGCCAGTAAACTGCCCCGGGTTGAAATCGTTTGCCCGCCACAAGTTATCGCCAAGAACACAGTCAACAGCATGCAGTCCGGTTTATTCTACGGTTATGTCGGTCTGGTGGATGGTATTGTCGGTCGCATGAAGCAGGAGTCGCGCGAAAAACCCCATGTCATGGCGACCGGGGGACTGGCGACGCTGATTGCACCATACAGCCAGACCATTGATGAAGTGGATAACAGTCTCACCCTGGAAGGCTTGCGGATCATTTATGAACGCAACCATGTCGCTTAGTGGTCATTTAATAATCTGAAAATCATTACGATTATCTGACTATTGGAAATCATGAGGAACATTGAAAGGAGAGATCATGGCAAAGTTCGAAACTGAAAAGTTGAGGAATCTGGGCATCGTCGGACAAGGGGATGCGGGCAAGACCTCCCTGGTCGAAGCTATGTTGTTCAACACCGGGATGACCGATCGCCTCGGTAAAGTTGACGATGGCTCCTCGAACATGGATTTTGAGCCCGAAGAAACCAAGCGAAAGATCACGATCTCATCGAAGCTGCATCATTGCGAATGGAACGGCCATGAACTGCATATTGTAGATACTCCCGGTTATACAAATTTCCTGCATGATACGCGCGGCTGCATGCGTGTCCTTGGTGGAGCTGTGCTGCTGGTTTCCGCCGTTGACGGCGTTAAAGCTCAAACCCAGACGCTCTGGAAGTGGGCTGAAGAGTTTGAGGTCCCCCGCATTGCCTTTATCAATAAACTTGATCGGGAGCGTTCTGATTACCTCAAGGCTGTTGACGACATGGAGACAACCTTGGGGTGCCGCCCCGTTGCTGTTAATATGCCGATCGGTGAAGAAGACAATTTTAAAGGGGTTATCGACCTGATCACCATGAAGGCGCGGCTTTTCAAGTTCGATGAAAAGGGCACCTACGACGAGGGCGATATCCCTGAAGATTATCAGGCTGAAGCCGAACGTCTGCATGTGATGTTGATGGAAGCCTGTGCCGAAGCCGATGATGAGCTGATGGAGAAATACCTCGAAACAGAGGAACTCTCCGAAGCAGAGGTCCTGCGTGGTTTGCGTGAGGGAACTCTGACCGGTGTCTTTACCCCGGTTTTCTGCGGCAGCGCTACGGCCAATATCGGTATTCGTCAGCTCCTTGATTATATCGTCCTCTGCATGCCTTCGCCTATTGATAAAGGCATCCAGTACGGCACGAACCCCAAGAATAATGAGCCGGAAGAGCGTCGCCCTGACCCTAACGAGCCTTTCTCGGCGATGGTCTTCAAAACTGTCAGCGACCCCTTTACTGGCAAGTTGAACCTGTTCCGTGTTTATTCAGGAACAGTCAAGTCCGACAGTTCAGTGTTTAATCCAAACAAGGATTGTAGCGAGCGCCTTGGTCAGATCCTGTTGCCTGAGGGCAAAAAGCAAAAAGCCGTCAGCGAAGCTGTGGCCGGTGATATTGTTGCGGTCGCCAAATTGAAAGAGACCACGACTGGTGACACTCTGTGCGACGCGAATAAGCCGATCGTCTACGAATGCCCGATGAGCATGAAGCCGGTCATCTCATTTGCTCTGGAGGCGAAGAGCAAGGGTGATGAAGAGAAGATTTTTAGCGGGCTTTCAAAGCTGACGGAAGAAGACCCCGCCTTGCAGTTGCAGCGCGACGCTGAAACCAAGGAGATGATCATCTCAGGCATGGGCCAGGTACATGTTGAGGTTGCGGTTGAAAAACTTAAGCGCAAGTTCGGTGTTGACGTTCTCCTCAAGGAGCCGAAAGTCCCCTATCGTGAGGCCATCAAAAAATCAGTCGAGCAGTCTTATCGACACAAGAAACAGTCGGGTGGCAAAGGGCAGTTTGCTGACGTTTCAATTAAGGTTAAGCCCCTTGAAAGAGGCGCAGGTTACGAATTTGTTGATAAGATCGTCGGTGGTGTGATTCCGCGGCAGTTTATCCCTGCTGTCGACAAGGGAATTCTTGAGTCAATAGGCAAGGGGCCTCTGGCGGGATATCCTGTTCAGGATGTTCAGGTCACTCTGTTCGATGGTTCTCACCATTCGGTGGACTCCTCGGAGATGGCATTCAAGATAGCGGGCTCGATGGCGTTCAAGAAGGCCCTTGAAGCTGCGACTCCGGTTCTTCTCGAGCCAGTCATGGAGATGGAGATTACCGTACCTGACGAGTGTGTCGGTGAGGTTATCGGCGATATGAACTCCCGTCGTGGCAAAGTCCTAGGTATGGAGCCCCAGGGAAGCAGTCAGTTGGTTAAGGCTCAGGTGCCGATGTCGGAAGTCCTGAAGTACGCTCCGGTCCTCCGTTCCATGACCTCTGATCGCGGGCTTTTTACCATGGAATTCACGCATTACGAAGAGGTGCCATCTCACCTGATGGCTAAACTTCTGGCAGAATTGAACAGCGAAGATTGACGTCTGCTTAAGAACCATGTTTCTCATCAATGGTTGAGTAGCAGAACGGGAGGTAATTTATGTCTGACAAGGATCAGTTCACGTTTGAAGATGAGGATGAGAGTCCCGAATGCAGTATAACGAAGAAGGAAAAACCCCAAGAAGCGGATGCCGGCGGTGGTGAAATCTTCTTTGATATGGAAGAAGACCTTCCGGGAACCAGCCTCGGCGAGCAGGCGGATACTGAGGAGTCCGACAAAGGCAGCGAAGGACTTTTCTTCGATACTGAAGAGGAGGATTCGGATCCTGAGCAGGATCTACAGTCTGAACTTGATACAGCGAAGGACGATGAGGGCAGCTTTTTAGGTGATGAAGATCTCTTCGGCGACAACTTAAATGCCGGGTTTCCTGAAAACGAGGTGGAAATTGACGACCCAGTCGATTTCGTCCCTGAGCCACAGGAGAAAAGCGGTGGTTCAAGAAGCCGCACTCTGTTGATGGTGCTTTTACTGGTCATCGTTGTCGCTGGAGGTGCTTATTATTTTATGGGCCTGGGCAGCTCAACGCCTTCCGTACCGACCGTGAAGATGCCTGTAGAAACACCGGCCAAAGTAGTCGCTGTGCCGCCACCGCCACCACCTGCCGAGACCCCTGCAAAGAAAGCAGCCCCGCAAGAAGAGAAACCGGTGAGTGTTGCCGTGCCTCCGCCACCTGCGCCAGCCGTTACCAAGACAGAAGCTAATCCTGCTGCGGCAGCAGCTAAAGCTGCTCCTGTAGAGAAGCCTAAACAAGAGCCTGCCAAGCCTGCACAGACGTCTGTTGCGGTACCGGCACCGGTTCCCGCGTCAGTTCCAATAAAACCTGCTCCAACTGTCACAGAAAAAGCCCCCAAGGCTCCCCCTGTCAAGACTGCAGAGACTCCTGCCGTCAAGACAATGGTCGTGACAAAGCCTGTCGAAGTGGCTAAGTCAGTGGCGGCACCGAAATCTGTCGCAGCACCTAAGCAGGTAGCAGATGATGCCTATGCGCTGGATGCCGGTTCCTATCTACTGGAGTCAAACAGGAAGACTTTGGTTGCAAAGCTTGAAAAGCTCGGATATCAGCCGTTGGTGACTCCTGTAGATGCTACGATTAATATGACGCGCCTGCGTCTCGGAACTCACAGCAAAGAAGACGTCCAGGCTTCGCTGGCCTTTGCCCGTGAGGTTGAACCTGGCTCCTACAGCGTCCCTGCAGGTGATGGCTACGTGATCTATGCCGGCACGTTCCTTAAGACGAATAACCTGGAGAAGATTAAAAAGCGCTTCCTCGCTGAAGGGGTCCAGGTCAAATCTGAGCCGGTACAAGTCGTCAGAACCTTGAGTCGCGTCCGCTTCGGCAGCTTTGCCAGCCAAGAGGATGCTGCAGAGGCCGCTAGCGTTGTTGCAAAGGCTGGAGTGAAGGCGACTGTTGTAAAGACCAAGTGATGGAGTTGTATTGATTTATGTCACAATCTGAATCCAGGACCGTGCGTTTAAAAGTCTCTCCTGAGGTTGCACGGATTGTCAAACCGGGGGCCCCCCGCGATGCCCAACTGGCGGCAGCGCGGGGGGCTCTCCCCCTTGCAGGGAAGGATCTCCTTACCGTTCTTTTCTTCCTTTGCCGTAGCGTTGACGCTGAGATCAAAAAATCGGCGGTCAAGACTTTACGTGAGCTTCCGGCGACGATCCTGTCTCCACTCTGTAAGGATGAGAGCCTGCACCCGCAGTTGCTTGAATTGATGGTAAGAGCCCGGATGGCTGATAGCGATTTAATGGGAGCTGTTATCATGCACCCTGCTGTCACTGTGAAAACCCTGCTCTATCTTGCTCAAAAGGCTGGTGCCGATGTTCTGGAGCGCTTGGCTGGTCACCAGAATATGCTTTATGAGAATCCAGAAATCGTTGAAGCGATTATTGCTAACTCTGCAGCAGAAAAGGCTTTAAAATTCAAACTGGGTTGGCAGGATCCGGAAGAGAGCACAAAACAGGAACCGCCCCAGGAGGATTCTGAGGGCGACGAAGAGACTGATGAGGCTGGTCGTAGCCAGACTGAAATCGAGGCCCTGATGGAAGAGGCCGATCGTGAAGGCCTGTCGAAATATCAGATTGCCATGGATCTCACGGTTTCTGAAAAAATCAAGATGGGGCTGACTGGCGACAAGGAATGGCGCTCCATCATGATGAAACAATCGAACAAACTGATTCAGGGCGCTGTCATGAAAAACCCCAGGATCAGTGATGGTGAAGTCCTCATGGTGGCCAAGGCCAAGACTTCCAGCGATGATTTGATTCGCATAATTCTTCTCAATAAAGACTGGGTGAAGAATTACGAAATTAAAAAAGCCTTGTTGGCGCATCCCAAAACACCGCCACCGAAAGCTCTGCGATTTGTCAGTTTTCTGACCATGAAAGACCTTAAGGAGTTGGCGAAAAGCAAACAACTCACAAACATTGTATCCAATGCAGTTCGTAAAGAATTAGCCTTTCGAATCAAGAAATCTGGTGGATAAATGAAAAAGATAAGTCAACAGATCGTTGCTGTCTGTACCAGCAAGGAAAAAGGTGAGCGCAAAACCGATGTTGGACAGGCAGAGTTACTGGAAGGTTTCGGCTTGGTCGGTGACGCCCACGGTGGCGATTGGCATCGTCAGGTCAGTCTGCTGGCTATCGAGAGTATCGATAAGATGCGAGCGGCAGGGCTCGATGTGGGCCCCGGTGATTTTGCCGAGAACCTGACAACCCAGGGGGTGAACCTCTATACTCTGCCGGTCGGAACTCGCTTGCGTGTCGGTGATTCCGTCTTGTTGGAAATGACTCAGATCGGCAAGGAATGCCACGATCGTTGTGCTATCTATCATCAAGCTGGTGATTGTGTCATGCCGAAGGAAGGTGTCTTTGCCACTGTCATTAACGGTGGTCCGGTGAAGACTGGCGATAGTCTGGAAATCCTTGAGTCTGTTGGCAAGCAGGAGAGTCCATGAGTGCGCATAGGCCATTCCGTATTGGAGTGCTGACCCTTTCAGACAAGGGCTCCAAGGGCCAGAGAATTGATGAGAGTGGCCCTGTAGTCGAAGAACTTCTGGCGCCTGTTGGTGAAGTGGTTGATGTTGCCATCCTGCCTGATGACCTTGCATCGATTGCCACTCTGCTGATTGCATGGACGGATCAGGAAAAATTAGACCTTATCGTAACCACCGGCGGCACAGGCTTGAGCCCACGTGATGTGACGCCCCAGGCTACTTTAAAGGCGATTGATTACGAAATTCCTGGTATGGCGGAAGCCATGCGCATGCAAAGCCTGAAGAAGACGCCTCACGCGATGATGTCTCGTGCCATTGTAGGTGTACGTAAACAGACGATGATTGTCAATCTTCCGGGAAGCCCCAAGGCGGCCAGAGAGAATCTGGAAACCGTGTTGCCGGCTTTACCCCATGCCTTGGCCAAGTTAACCGGCGATCCTTCTGATTGTGCTTAGAGGCGGAGGCTGGAGGCTAGGGGTTGGGGCCTGGCAAATGCACTAATCTTAAATCCAAGCCAGCCCCTAGCCTCCAGTCTCCAAACTCCGTCCTAATGGGCAAGAAAGCCAGCGGTCCAGGCGAGCAGAATGCCGCCACAGAGGGCCAGTGTGGCAGAGAAGCCGCGACTGCGATGAGATTCCGGGATCAGATCGGAAGCCGCGATATAGATGAAGGAGCCGCCTGCCGTTGCAAGTAGGGCGCCGAGGACCGACTGGGATAGATTGTTGACCAGTGCAAAGGTCAGGACCGCCGCTCCAGGTGTTGCCAGGGCAACAAAGGAGGTGAGTTGAATCGCCTTCTTACGATGCCAACCGTAGTGCAGCAGGATTGCGATCATGGCAATCCCCTCCGGAACTTCGTGAGCGATAACGCCAAGCGCGGCAAGTAAACCGAGATCGTGTCCGACTTCAAAACCAGTACCGATAATCATGCCGTCGATCACCGAATGAAGACCCATGCCGATAAAGGCAACCCAACCCATCGGGTGAGGGCGGGTGCAACAGTCACCATGGCAATCGGCGACCTCCAGGTTGACGTGGTGCTGCTCTTCATGGCCGGCATGGATCAACAGGTGGTGTTCAAAGAAGTAGAAGAGCACGAAGGCCAGCAGAATGAAGAGAGGGGCTTTTACGGTCATCTCCATGGCTTCCGGAAGGATGTGTAAAACCCCGACACCGAGCAGAACACCGGCCGAGAAAGAAACCAGAGACGAAGAATGACGACGGCTCCAATTCTCTTTGAGCAGAACCAGAGACATCCCGGCAAAGGTTGCGGCGCCCGCAAAACTTCCGGCAAAGAGTACGTGCCACCATTGTTCAGACATTCAACATCTCCAGAGGGTATGGTTTAGAGGAAAGCGGGAGTTAGTCCCGCTTCTAGATAGTGCAGTATAGAGTCGAAGCTGGTTAAGGGCAAGAGCCCTGATGTGACTAAAATGATTCGCCCACAGAGAGCTTATTGTGGAGGTCAACAGGAAGATCCAGTTGGCCGATAACATTGAGCTTTTCCTGGAATATAACGTGTAGTATTTCAAATTTGATATGACGCTCAGTGTAAGATTATGTCCTGTTCAAAGCTCTAACTTGGTAAATCATTCTTATTTGATAGGCCACCTGTGTCACCCATTTAAAGGCACCGGGTCAGTAAAAATTTCGCGAGAGTGTTGATTTATAATCACAAGCTAACCTTAGATTAGCGAGTGGCTTTTTCGGTCTCGTTAAGGGGGAGGGAGAATGAAGAGGGTTTTACTGCTCACCCGAAACCCCACCCCATTGCATCCTTGAGATTAGTTGTGTTAATTTGAAAATTATGCGACTGAAATTCCAAAAGATAATAGCTCTACTCCTCATTTCGGCATTTCTGGCAACAAGTACAGCGGCGAATGTATTTGGTTGTACTGAGTGTGCGGGCGGTGAAAGGTCACAAAGAGTCAACACCACCGTGGAAACGTGTTACTGCACTGATGATCTAATAAACAACCATGATGATAGTCATGATGCCCCTGCTATCCATCAATTAGGTGATGAACAGCAGGGTTCATGTTCCGACTGCCCTACACAGCAGGGCTCGACTGTTTTCTCAAAACGAACCAAAAGAATTCCAGCTGCCGCCACTATTGCTACAATCTCAAATGACTTCCCGCTCACCGCTGCCACAAGTGTAAAGCTGGTTGTTGGCAACCTTGCACCGAAACCGCCGACGAAAATGTCACAAACTCTTCTTGCTCATCGGACAGTTGTCCTCCTCAATTGATTCACCCTTCTCTTGAAACCGTCGGAAGGTTCACACCTTCAAATATGGTTTCGCCCTGATTTCTGACTTAATCCACAATTGAACAACAAGCGTCCTTCTCTCTTGAGGGGGATGTTTACTGGCTATATCCACTAAATCAAAAGACTTTTCTTATGGCTTCGGCGCAACCAATGCGTATGGAGATGAATGAAATGAACACTCTCAAGACCACTTTTCTACTCACCTGTCTCACCCTGCTGCTCGTCGTCATGGGCAGCGCTATCGGTGGTAAAACCGGCATGATCATAGCCTTTCTCATTGCCGGCGGCATGAACTTTTTCTCTTACTGGTACTCGGACAAACTTGTCCTCAAGATGTACAAGGCCAAGGAAGTTTCTGAGTCTGAGAATCCATCTTTTTACAATATGGTAAGCCGGCTTGCCCGGCAGGCGAATATGCCGATGCCGAAGGTTTACATTATTCCTTCCGATGGGCCGAATGCTTTTGCTACCGGCCGCAACCCCGAAAATGCAGCTGTCGCAGCGACAGAAGGGATTATGCGCCTTCTTTCGGATGAAGAACTTGAAGGAGTGATGGCCCATGAGTTAGCTCATGTGCAGAATCGAGACACCTTGATTGGCACGATCGCAGCGACTTTTGCCGGGGCCATTGCAATGCTTGGAAACATGCTGCAATGGGCGGCTATCTTTGGCGGTGGCAACAATGACGAAGAGAGTGGCGGCAATCTGTTCGGGAGCCTGGCTCTCGCATTTATTGCGCCTGTGGCGGCCATGCTGATCCAGATGGCGGTCTCCCGCTCCCGTGAATACCTGGCAGACGCCTCAGGAGCAAGGATTTGCGGCAACCCTATGGCCCTGGCCAATGCCCTGCGCAAGTTACAGATGGGCGCACAGGCGGTACCTATGACTGAGGCGACCCCCGCGACCTCGCACATGTTTATTGTCAATCCACTGACCGGCGGATCAATGCTCAAGCTCTTCTCTACTCATCCCCCCATGGAAGAGCGTGTTGCCAGACTTGAGCTCATGACCTTGGGGAAGCTTTAATTACGAAGTCGAATATTCACAAACAATTTAATCGAGGTTATTACAAATGAAAAATCTTTTACTGACAACATTGCTTCTTGTCTCCCTTGTTCTCGCTGGCTGCGGTGGCGAGACCTATGGTTCCGGCGTCGACCATGATGCACCAAAAGTTCAGGTCAAGGATGTTTTCCTGAAGCAGGAGCTTTTGGGCAAAAAGGTCACATTGGAAGGCAAGATCGTCTCGCAATGCCAATCAAACGGCTGCTGGTTCTATCTGCAGGACGAAACCGGACAGATATATATTGACCTTGCCAAGAGCCAATTAACCCTTCCGTCCCGGCCGGGCAAGCTGGCACTTGCCAGCGGCACAGTGGGCAGGTCGAAGCAAAGCTACATGCTCGTTGCCACCGGGGTTGAAGTCAAATGAGCGGCTATCTGAAGCTTGCCGGCAAGAATCTTCTGCGTCACCGCACGCGCAGTGTTTTGACGATGCTCGGGATTGCCGCTTCGGTTGGCGTTCTGTTTTCGGTGCTCTCTTTTAACAAGGGCTTTACAGAGGGTCTCGCGGTCGAATTGGAGCGAACCGGGTTGCACTTTATGGTTGTTCCTTCGGGTTGCGCACACGAGGTTGCAGCACTGGTTCTGCACGGAGCAGTTATCCCTAAATTTCTCGATACCAAGGTCATGGCGCATGTCACAACCACGGCTGGCATCGATCTGGCAACGCCGATTCTGGTGGCCCAACTCCCCGATCCGCAGCGCGGTAAAATTGACCTGATCTACGGTGTTGACATGTCGGTTCTGTCGGCGATCAAGCCGGGCTGGGAGATTACTGGCAAAATTCCTCAGCAGGACAATGAAATTCTGCTTGGTTACGAGGTCGCTCAACATGAGAAGCTGCAGCCCGGTGACCAATTCTCCTCCGGTGGCGGAGTGAATCTGCTTATCTCCGGGATAGTCGGTCTCACCGGCAGTCAGGATGACGCTTTTATCTATCTTCCCATCAAGACAGCACAGAAACTTCTCGACCAGCCTGCTGCGGCAACCGCTATCGGGGTCAAGGTAACAGACCCGACGCGCATGGTGGAGATTACCGATGCGCTGACAGCGGCTGTGCCGGGGATCCAGATCGTGACCATGGGCGAGGTGATGAACTCCATTTCCAATCTTGCCGCGTCCGCCAGGGCGCTAAGCCTTGCGATTGTTTTAATCGCAATTCTGATCAGTGCCGTGGGGGTGATGAATTCCATTCTCATGGCAGTCTTCGAACGTACTCAGGAGATCGGCATGATGCGCGCCGTCGGTGCCTCACGCTGGGATATTTTCCGGATTATCCTTGAAGAAACCACGATTCTTTCACTCAGTGGCGGGTTGGTCGGCATCCTCATCTCGATCCTTGGTTCGCGAATGATCGAAGCTTTTGTTCGCTCAGTGATGCCGTTTGTGCCGTCCGGAAATCTGATCAGCTTTGATCCGGTCGTTGCCGCAGGCAGTGTTTTGTTCATTTTTATTATAGGCCTATGTGCCGGTATTTATCCGGCCTTAAAGGCATCGAAAATTAACCCAGTCGAGGCGATTAAAGGATGATTGAACTTAAACAGATTGAAAAAAACTACCGCAGAGGGGCTGAAGAGGTACGGGCGTTGCGTGGAGTCGATCTCAGCATTGCTGCGGGGGAACTGCTCGCCATTATCGGGCCGTCGGGGGCGGGGAAAACCACACTGCTGCATATCCTCGGCTGTCTCGACCAGCCGACCAGAGGAGAGGTCCTGTTTGATGGCGTGAACACCTCCAATATGCCTGAGTCGGAGCTGGTGCAATTACGGCGTGAAAAGATCGGCTTTGTTTTTCAACAGTTCTACCTGATCCCGGGACTGAGCGTCTTTGACAATATCGCTTTGCCGCTACTGTTCAGCAAAAAACAAGCAAGTCGGACCAAGATCCTGGCCTTGGCTGAAATGGTGGGCCTCGAACACCGACTTGACCATGCCCCTGCTCAACTCAGCGGCGGTGAAATGCAGCGGGCTGCCATCGCTCGAGGGCTGGTCAACGATCCCGAGATTCTACTGGCGGATGAACCGACCGGCAACCTTGACAGCGAAAACAGTGACAAGATCTATGCGCTGCTGCGTTCGCTCAGCCAGAACGGGCTGGCGACGGTCATGATTACTCATAACACCGAACTTGCAGCACGCGCCCAGAGGACGGTGCAAATCAGAGACGGCCTGGTTCATCCCTAAAGAATTTACACGGACAAAGTTAGGTTGATATGTATGGCCAGGGGATATCCCGATGACAATGATAAAACAGCGGAAACGGTTGAAAAAGGAACTAAGGCTTCTGGATGTTTATGCCATAGCCACAGGCGCGACGTTAAGTGCTGGGTTTTTCTTACTACCAGGCATAGCCGCCGCCGAGGCTGGGCCGGCACTGGTGCTGGCCTATATGTTGGCCGCTGTCCCCCTGATCCCCGCCATGTTCAGTGTTATTGAGCTGGCGACAGCCATGCCGCGAGCAGGCGGGGTCTATTATTTCCTGGATCGTGCTCTTGGTCCTTTTGTTGGCACCATCGGCGGCATCGGAACCTGGTTGGCCCTGATTCTCAAGGTTGCCTTTGCCCTGGTCGGCATGGGGGCCTATATCTCGTTATTCGTGCCTGAGTTGCCGATCGTGCCGATTGCGGTGATGCTTGCCGTCTTGCTAAGCATCGTCAATCTGGTCGGAGCAAAAAAGGTGGGCGTCTGCAAGTTTTTCTGGTTTTTAGTCTACTTTCCATCTTGACAGTTTTTCTGACCAGTGGTGCTGTGCAATTTCAGACGGATCATTTTCAGGATTTCTTTGCTGCCGGGTTTGATTCGATCATTGCAACAGCCGGTATGGTGTACATCAGTTACGTCGGCGTTACCAAGGTTGCCAGTCTTTCCGAAGAGGTCAAGGACCCGGAACGCAACCTGCCCAAAGGCGTGATCCTGGCACTGACAACGGCAATCCTTGTTTACTTCCTCGGCACCTTGACCATCGTTGGGCTGGTTCCTATGGATGAATTGCAGGGTAATTTGACACCTGTGGCCACCGCAGCGGAGTACGCTCTGGGTCGTTATGGCGTGATCCTGCTTTCGCTGGCCGCACTGCTGGCATTTGTTTCGGTTGCCAATGCCGGCATGATGAGTGCGTCACGCTATCCTCTGGCGATGAGCCGTGACCATCTGGTCCCCAGGATCTTTAGAAAACTGGGCAAGTTCGGTACGCCATTTTATTCCATTCTGCTGACTCTTACGACTGTTATCCTGATCCTGGTTATGTTCGACCCCATGGGTATCGCCAAACTGGCTAGCTCTTTTCAACTTCTTATGTTTGCCTTGGTCTGTTTTGCCGTCATTGTGATGCGTGAAAGTCAAATTTCATCATACGACCCCGGATACAAATCCCCCTTTTATCCGTGGATGCAGATTGCGGGGATTATTTCACCTTTCTATCTGATCTTTGAAATGGGAGCGATGCCGATTGTTTTTTCCCTTGGTCTGATTGTCGCATCCTCTCTCTGGTACTTTTTTTATGCTCGGCGTTACGTTGCCAGGACCGGGGCCATCTATCATGTTTTTGAGAGGCTGGGCCGGCAAAGACATCACGATCTTGATACTGAATTACGCGGCATTTTGAGAGAAAAAGGCTTACGGAATGAAGACCCTTTCAATGAAATTGTATCAAGGAGCCTGGTGTTTGACCTTGATGGTGAAGCCTCTTTTGAGGACGTCATAAAGGTGGTTGCCGACAAACTCAAGTCCAGGGTTCATATGTCAGCGGATGAAATCATGCTGCAAATTATGGAAGGCACAATGCTTGGAGCAACACCAGTGACCCACGGCGTTGCTCTCCCTCATTTCCGGACTTCTCGAATTGATCAGACAGAGATGGTTATTGTTCGCGCCCGTCAAGGTGTATGTATGCAAACTTATAACCCGCTGACTCATGAAGAAGAGGCAGAGGTTTGTGTCCAGGCTATTTTCTTTTTGGTCAGCCCTGACAATAATCCGACCCAGCATCTCAGACTATTGGCCCGAATCGCTGAACGGATAGACGAGGATAGCTTTGTCTTTGAGTGGGGTAAGGCTCAAAATGAACAGGGCTTGAGGGAATGTCTGCTGCACGACGACCATTTTATATCTTTGTTCCTTCGTGCATATTCATCAAGCGGAGTGATGATTAATAAGCCATTGAGAGCAGCTGGCATTCCCAAGGGATGTCTGGTTGCTATGCTTTCCCGGAAAGGACGGTCTTTTGTGCCGAACGGCGATACGGTTCTGGAAGAGGGGGACCAGTTGACAATTATCGGGGAAGAGCGTGGATTGGCTGAGTTGAAGATGATTTATCTCGAAAGCGAATGGCGATTGTAACTGGAATGTCGAAGCGTCAGGGGCACGCCTCTTGGACTCTTTTCTTAGATAGCATGATTACCAGTAAAATAAAGCCCCAACCTATTTCTAGGCTCGGGGCTTTTCTATAAATCCTGTTGCATCTCATTCTTACATATATCTAAGGAAATTTAGTATGGGGAACTTTAAGGTAAAACCAGATACTGTCTGTCTGATCAAGTCCCGATTCATAGATGTTGAGTTGGAACCTTCCTGGTCGTTGCCAATACGAAGAACTCCCTTTCAACGGAAACTCTGATCTGATTTTTGTGCATGCAAATCCACCTGCAAGCCTCTGATGCAACACGCTTGAAACAAACAGTTGCTGTCAAGGGGCCTGGCCGTTTTCCAGAACTCAGTTTTTGGAGATCCCACAAGTCGTTCTTGCCCGGTACAAAACCAATGTAAGCCTCTTTCGGTGAGCCTGCTTTCTTCTCTTTTAAAATCGATCAAGCGGTTTTGACTTAGGTCAAAGATATAAAGTTAAGACTGTTCTAACTTAATCAGAGCATGACAAGTACCGTAAACTCAGGCTCAGTCTTGACAACTGCTATTAATCTGTTTCAGTTGGTTTTTCAGGGTTGATAGTTGGTCACTTGTCCGCAACAGCTTAAGCTTTTTGCCGATATCCAATCTTTTGTATGGGGTTTTTGCTCACTCTAACCGATGGAGGTGTTTCATGAACAAGCTCAAGTTTACCGCTGTCTTATTGTCCATGGCTTTGGCCGTGCTGCTCTGTAGCAGTGCTTTTGCGGCCGTTGAAGTAGACAAAGAGACAAAGCAATGTATTACCTGTCATCTCGCTAAAGGGATGGCACCGAAAATGATCGAGATGTGGGAAAACTCGAAGCATGCAGAAAATGGTGTCGGCTGTCTTTCCTGTCACCAGGCTGAAAAGGACGATTTTGACGCCTTTGAGCACAATGGCTTTACCGTCGGTCTCTATCCGACTCCAAAAGATTGCTCACAGTGCCACGAGAAAGAAGTCACCGAGAACACCAAGTCGAAGCATGCTTATCAATTCTGGCTCTATGCTCCCGCTGACCGCGCAATCTTTGAGCCGATTGTTGGCACCAAGCAAGGCTGTGAAGCTTGTCACAATATCTCTAATCCGTGGCCAGATGGCTCGGTAGGCGAGTGTGACGCGTGCCATCCTAAGCACAGCTTCTCTATCGAGGTTGCCCGTGAGCCGCAAACCTGTGGCGAGTGCCACCTTGGCCCCGATCATCCGCATATCGAAATCTACAATGAATCAAAGCATGGCAACATATTTGCTGCAGAAGGTGATAAATGGGACCTCTCCTATCGCTCGGATGATCAGAAAAACATTCCTATTGAGGCGCCAGTTTGCACCACATGCCATATGGACGGAGCGGGTGAACTGAAGTCGACCCATAACGTCTCCGAACGTCTCGGTTGGGAATCTCAGGCTCCATGGTCTTATCGCACCATCTGGTTCGAAGAAGAGCTGGGCAGTTGGCAGGACAAAAACCAGCGGATGCAGGATGTTTGTGCGAATTGCCATGCTCCGACTTTCATCAAAGACCATTTCCTCGCATATGACCTGGTCAACCTTCAGTACAACGAAATGCGTCGCGAGTTTCTCAAGTGGGTTAAGCTCTATGTTGAAAAAGGTCTGATCAAGCCACTCAAAGAGACCTTTAACGACGGCAAGGAAAGACCGCAATCGCAACTGGTCATCAACGCTGGATGGTACACCACCGCTTCGCACTTGATGTACAACGGTTGGCATCATGAAGGACGTCGCTTCCGTCACGGTGCAGCCATGGGTGGTGCTGACTATGTCCAGTGGCACGGTGTCTGGGAACTGCAGCATGATATGCAGGAAATGATTGCCTGGGGCGCTGAGCATGGCGTCGAGGAAGCCAAGAAAATTTACGAAGCTGATACACCGGCGAAGTTCTTCACCTACAAGCTCTACGATTTTCCGGGCGGTGTCTATGGCATCTCCACAAAAGAGCCGCAGGCCGTCAACACTGCCCAACAGTACATTCCCGACTACTGGGAAAAAGTGAAAGCCAACGTAGAGCAGGCATATAAGAAAGGTTTCCTCACCGAGGTTGCCTGGAACCGTTGGATGGAGCGCTACAACAACAAGGATCATTACGATGGATCCAAGTACGGTTCTCATCCACTTCATGCGCCTTATGAAGAACGCAAGGTCAAGGAGCTGAATCTGAAAGATCCTAATTCACCATTAAGCCAGGCCATCAAGATCGGCCTGCCGTCACCGACTCCTGCAGAAGAAAAGATCAAGTAAGCATGCAGGTTCTTAAATGAAAAAAGCGCGGGAGGGTTTTGGCTCTCCCGCGTTATTTGTCTGTCAACGAAATGCAGTATGGTCAAAGCATAGGAGTGCAGGTTTTATGACGAAAAAAACTCTAGGAGCAGCGCTGGCTCTGTTCTCATTTTTTATGTTTTCCATGGCAGCCTATGCCTACAGCGAGGATGTTGTCGCGAGCCTTGATGATGAAACCATTACGGTTGCGACTTTGGCAACTTATGTAGACGATGTCGCTGGTGTTAAGTATAAATCATGGTTGCATGATAAGGAGGGGCAGAGAAAGCTCGCTGACTTTTTCATCAATCGTAGACTCCTGCTTGAATATGCCCGGCAGAATGTGAGCAAAAAGGATACTGTTGTAACCAATCATAATGCTCGTAACGTTGATGAGGATGTTATGTATCTTTCAACACTGCTCAAAATTGAGGTGCAGGACAAGGTTAATGTTTCGGCTGAAGACGTCGATCTTTACATGAAAAAGAATAATGTCGATTCCGAAAAACAGGCCAGACAAGAAGTAGAATCTGACCTTAAAAACAAATTGATGGGAGCCCTGGTTGAAAAGGTTCGAGCCGGGCACGAAATCAAATATTTTTAGCTAATAAGAGCATATTGAGAACGCGACAAGAGCCGGGTAGTGAAAACTATTCGGCTTTTTTTCGGACTTATAGCACAAGCTTAGTCTGTAAGTATTTAATGCAAAGGCGTTAAGGGGTGGAGAATATCTGCAAAGTAAACCACTTCAGGAAGTGAGAATAGTCACACTTTGCGTCTTTCTTGGCTTGAGGCACTTAGGTTTTTAAAAAGTGTGCAGGTAACAAGTTGAGAAAAGTTTCATTTCAGTTATCTTTTAATCTCTTCTTTAATTTATATCCGTGATGTTTTGGTTTGTTGGTGAGTCGCTTTTTGAAGGCCATTCGTGGCCATTATTCAGACGGGGAGGTTCAAGCATGAGTAGGACTTTGGGTTTGCAAGGGATTTTGGCGATTTTGTTGGTTCTGCTGACAGCAGGTTTTTCCCTGGCAGCATCCGATCGTCTTTCGGCAGAGACTCAGGATTGCCTTGGCTGTCATGAAGGTATGCCGGGTATCGTCAGCCAGTGGGAAGACAGCGCACACTGGAATGCGGGCGTCGGTTGTTACGAATGTCACAAGGCAGAGCCAGGTGATACCGATGCCATGGACCATTTCGGCTTCTCCGTTGCAATTATTGTTTCCCCCCGTGATTGTGGTCTGTGCCATCCCGGGGAAACTGCAGAGCAGGAGGCCAGTCACCACGCCAAGGCCGGAGACATCCTGAACACCCAGGATGGTATGCTCGGCCAGACTATCGGTGGTGAGCCGGCAGTTGCTGTCGGTTGTCGTCAGTGTCACGGTTCAATTGTCAAAGTTAACGAAGATGGTTCTCTCGACACCAACACCTGGCCTAATACAGGTATCGGGCGTGTCAATCCGGATGGGTCCAAAGGCACCTGTTCTGCCTGCCATAGCCGACATCGTTTCAGCAAAGAGCAGGCCCGTAAGCCTGAGACCTGCGGTAAATGTCACCTGGGTCCTGATCATCCTCAGAAAGAGGTTTACGAGGAGTCCAAGCATGGCATCCTCTATCGTGCTTTCGAAGATAATCTGAACATGGATAAGCCGAAGTGGGTTGCCGGTCAGGATTACTATGATGCGCCAACTTGCGCCACTTGCCATATGAGCGCAACACCTAACCAGTCTGTGACCCATGATGTTGGTACGCGACTGGCGTGGAACCTGCGTGCACCGATTTCAAAGCGTACCGAGAACTGGGAACAGAAGCTGGCAGATATGCAGGATGTCTGCTCTGCCTGCCACAGCTCGTCTTTTGTTGAGGGGTTTTACAAGCAACTTGACAGCTTTGTCGCCCTTTATAACGATAAGTTTGCAATCCCGGCGAAAGAGATCCGTGAACTCCTGATGGAGAATGAGGTTATCTCCAAAGGGAATTTTGATGACAAGATCGATTGGATCTACTGGGAGCTCTGGCATCATGAAGGTCGTCGTGCCCGTCATGGCGCGGCTATGAGTGGCCCTGATTATGCGTGGTGGCATGGTATCTACGACGTTGCCAAGAATTTTTATACAGAACTCCTTCCGGAAGCTAGAGATGCGTGTGAAAAAGCTGGCAAGCCGGAAGTCTACGAAGAAATTATTGCAAAATACATTGACGGACGTAAAGAGCACGAATGGTACACCAAGGGCTTCGATCCCAAGAAGGTCGTGGAGATGAAGGCCTACTACAAGGAGCGTTATCAGCAGGATGTGAAATAATAACTTCGCAGTATGTAAAACATAATCGGCCGGACAATAGTCCGGCCGATTTTTTGTGAGATTTTTGTGAGTGGCTGTATACAGTCCACAGATGCCTGTGGATAGATTTGTGGAAAGAGCGAAAGGGGAAAGGTGAAACACTTTAGCCGTATGACTTTTTAGCCTTTTGCACAGAAATAAAGCATGACTAAATCAGGTTGAATATTTCTTCTACATTTCCAATAAAGGGAGATATCTGTGATGCTGTTATCACATAACTGTGACAGGGTGCTTTCTTATTTTGATTGCCTTGCATGAATCGTTGTGGTATTTAAAAAGCCTATATATAACAGTAAGTTATTCCTTTGTCGTGATATGTGGCATGGCTTGAAAGCTTCTGCCCTTATTTATGGAATAAAGTGTCTTTGCTTGAGACTTGTGCTTTATAAATCAATAGCTTCTGACTTCTATTCTAAAGTACTTGTTGTCCCTTTTAACTCCACTTTTGCCGATATTGCCCCTGGAGAGTAAAGCATGCGTATTACACCTGCCTCAGAACTGAAAAATCGCATAGAAAAACTGCAGAAAGAGATGGCTGTCCACAGCCTGGGAGCGATCCTCGCGTTGCAGAATGCAGATCTCTTTTACTTTACCGGTGCCATCCAGCAGGGAGCCTTGTACGTGCCTTTAGAAGGGGAGGCTCTCTACCTGGTGCGCAAGGATTTTGCGCGTGCCAGGATGGAGTCGGGTCTGAAGGAAGTCATTCCTTTCAGCAGCCCAAGAGATATTCCCGGCGTCCTCGTTGATTTCGGTTATACGTTGCCGGACACAATCGGCATGGAGTTGGATGTCGTGCCGGTTTCCGTGATGAACAGGTTTCGCAAAGGCCTCGGAGGCTGCAATATCAGTGACGCAACTCCAATGATTCGCAAGGTGCGGGCGGTTAAGTCGGATTATGAGCTCGGTATTTTGAAGGATGCCGCACTGATTGTCGACAAGGTCTGTAAAAGGGTTCCAGAGATTCTCAGGGAAGGTATGACAGATCTTGAGCTGACGGCAGAGCTTGAGTTTGTCGCCAGAAAAGAAGGCCATCAAGGTTTGGTTCGTATGCGGGGCTTCAATAACGAGTTGTTCTACGGTCACACATTCTCCGGGGCCGATAGCGCCGTACCGACCTATTCTGACACCCCCCTCGGTGGTGTTGGCCTCAACCCCTCTTTTCCCCAGGGCGCCAGTTATAAAAGCGTACGCAAGAATGAGCCTGTAACCGTTGATTTCTCCGGAGTGTTTGACGGTTACATTGTTGATCAAACCCGGATGTTCAGTATCGGTGAGTTGCCTGAGAAGCTTTCAAAGGCGTACGTCGACATGGTTCTTCTCCTCAACCATGCCAAAAAAATAGCTAAGCCAGGCGCGACCTGGGGCGGCGTCTACGACGAATGCTTGCAGATGGCTTGCGATATGGGTTACCAGGATCACTTCATGGGCTCCAAAGGAGCCCAGGTGTCCTTTATCGGTCACGGCGTTGGTGTGGAACTGGATGAATACCCTTTTATCGCCAGAGGCTTTAACGATTACGAATTAGAAGAGAATATGGTCTTTGCTTTTGAGCCCAAAGTGGTCTATCCGGGACTGGGTGCGGTCGGCGTTGAGGATACTTTCTGGGTTGGAGCAGATGGCCTGAAGCATCTAACCTTTGCCAATCACGAATTGATCATTCTTTAGTACTTTTCAAGCATCGGTTGTAGTTTATAGAAAAAATGTTTAATGCAAATGCGCAAAGTCGCAGAGCCTAATTGGCAAGATTAAGCTGTTTTCCATAAATTCAAGTGGCTCACCTCCGCGTCTTTGCGTCTCTGCGTTAATAAATAGTTTTGCCCTTGTTTGGGTTTTAAACCCATAGATTATCTCAATGCCCCATCATTTATTGATGGGGTTTTTTGTTCTTTGCCCTGTTTTCGTAAGGTGCAGAATAGTCTCCTCTCTTCTGTGTAATATTCCACAAGTAGTAGGTCTTTTGTCATCATGGTTTTTCTTGAAAAATCAATAAGTCAATGATTTAGGGTAGTTGTTAGTCTGTTTGTTGGTTGGCATGAAAGTTGATCTATTGAGTAACCATTATTAACAATGCGCGTTGACTATAACCCTTAAATTAATCGAGTCGAAACCAATGATTAAAAGTCCTAAGCTTTATCTGTCTCTGTGCCTTGGCCTTGCTGCCCTTGTTGCCGTATGGCTCTTTTATCCCACGGGAAGCAATCTTGCCAACGCCGCTCTGGCTGAATACCAGATCGAAAAAATGACCTGTGGATCATGCATCGGCAATATTGAAACGGCGCTCGTTGGTCTTGGCGGTGTTGGTTCTGTCGATATCAACCTGACCAGCAACCGTGGCCGGGTTACTTACGATCCAACCCTACTGGACAGCCAGGCGATTGCCGAGGCTATTACTGCCGCTGGCTATCCGGCCAAGCTTCGCTTCGAGCTGGATTCTGAAGCATATCTTGCGTTGCAGCAGGAACAGGCCCAGCTCGGTCAGGAGTACCTTGCTCGTATCGGCGACCGTCTGCTTGCCCGGTCGGATTTTGAAGGTTTGGTCACGCAGCGCTCACGTGGCGCTGTGGCTTCAGGGCAGAACGCTCAGCTCTGGAAGACCGTCTGGCAGGATGTCTTGCAGCGTGAATTGATGTTGTCTTCTGCGGAAGAGAACAAGGTGGTTGTTCTGGATGGAGAAGTCGAGGCGAGGCTGGATGAGTTACGCAAGGGACATCAAGGGCTTGACGATCTGCTGGCTAAACGTTACGGCAGCGTGGATGTTTTTCGTGCCCGACTGCATGAGGATATGATTATCACAAGAAATATTGAAGATCATGTCTATGCCGGGATCACCGATCCTGGCGCGCAAAAAAACAAGCTGCAACAATGGTATGCAGAGCTGCAGAATAAAACCGACGTCGTTATCTTTGACAGTCGACTTAAGGCCGTCAGTCAGGGTGGCGGTGGCTGTGGCAGCGGTGGCGGTGGCTGTTGCAGCAGTTAATGGCTTAGTTGAACACGACCCCTAATAAATAAGGACAGGAGATATTGATCATGTCAGAACGCGAATCCAAGCGAGAACAATTTAACGAAAAACCTTCTGCGAGGAAGAAACTGATGGCTCCCGTTGCTGTGCTGTTCCTTGCCGTATTTGCTGTTGGCGGATGGTTCCTCTTTGGTTCGACGTCTGTCGGTGGACCGGAGATTGTCTCGGCCGGGCAGGATGGTAAGGTCCGTCTCACGGCGACCGATTTCAACGACGGTAAAGCCAAATTCTATCGCTTCAAAGGTGAGTCCGGGCCGGTCGATTTCTTTGTCGTGCGCAGCAATGATGGTGTGATCCGCAGCGCTTTTGACACCTGTGATGTTTGCTACAAAGCGCTCAAGGGATACCGCCAGGAAGGGAATGATATGGTCTGTAATAACTGCGATCAACGTTTTAAAACAGACATGATCAACGTGGTCAAGGGTGGTTGTAATCCTGCCCCGCTGAAACGTCAGCAATCTGGTGAAAATGTTGTCATCGCTGCAAATGACATCAAGGCAGGGGCCTGGTATTTCAAAGGCGCTACAAATTAAGCAAGGAAACCTATCGTGCGTTTAGAGCATATCGTCTTACATAATCTCAGGCGTCGGAAGGGACGGGCCATCTTTCTGGTGATCGGTCTGCTGATCGGTGTGGCGACGGTTGTCACCTTGCTTTCCCTGACTGATGCCATGGGGCAGCGTGCCCAGCACGAACTGGAGAACTTTGGCGCCAATATCATCATCACCCCGCGTAGCGACGCCCTTGCTTTGAACTATGGAGGCATTCAACTCGCGGGTGTAACCCTGGTTGCAAAAGAGCTTGAGCAGTCAAGCCTTGCCAATATCGATGACATCCCCAATCGCCGTAATGTCGCCACGATTGCACCCAAGGTGTTAGGGGCTGTTGAGGTTGACGGCCAACGTATTATGATGATGGGCGTTGACCCGGCGGCGGAGTTTAAGCTGAAAAGATGGTGGTCCATCGCAGGGAGACCCGTTGAGCAAGGTCGCGAGCTGCTGGTCGGTGACGCAGTGGTCAAGCGTTTCAACCTGAATATGGGCGACACGCTTAAAGTCAATGGCCAGGATTTCACTGTGGTCGGGCTTCTGGCCAAGACAGGCTCTCAGGATGATCAGCTTTTGATCGCTCCTCTTGATGAGGCCCAGGCCACTTTAGGCAAGCCAGGGCAGGTCAGCATGGTCGAAATTGCTGCGCTTTGCCACGATTGCCCTGTTGATGACATGGTCAACCAATTGCAAACGGTACTGCCTGGAACGGATGTCCAGGCGGTTCAAAAAGTCGTGAAAACGCGCATGCATGCCCTTGGCCAGTTTCGCTTGTTTGCCTGGGGTGTTGCCGTCACCGTTGTGATTATCGGTGCTTTGTTGGTTTTCGTAACCATGATGGGTGCCATCAGTGAACGAACCCGAGAAATTGGCATTTTTCGGGCAATCGGTTACCGCCGTCGACACGTTTTGCACCTGGTACTCATGGAGGCGACTATCGTCAGTGCCTTGGCTGGTGTGCTTGGCTATCTGACCGGAGTGGCTGCAACCCTGGTGGCTCTGCCATTGCTTGATGGCGGTAAAGCGAGCTGGCAATGGAATCCAACCTTGGCCGTTGCTGCCGTTTTCGCGGCTATCTTTGTAGGTCTGCTCGCTTCTTTACAGCCGGCATTTCGTGCCAGTCGCCTTGAACCTAGTGAAGCCCTCAGGGCTCTTTGATACGGATTAATTATGAGTCTGATTGAATTGAAACAGGTGAATAAGCGCTACCACAACGGTGCTGATTGTGTTACGGCACTGCAGGAACTGAACCTCGCTGTTAATGAAGGGACCTTCCTCGGTGTTATGGGACCCTCCGGCAGCGGCAAGAGCACCTTGTTGAGCGTGCTAGGCTGTTTGACCAGCCCGTCTTCCGGGAAAGTTCGTGTTGATGAGATCGATGTCTACGGCCTTTCACAGGAGAAGCAAGCTGACTTCAGGCGTGAATATCTTGGCTTCATCTTTCAGTCACACAACCTGATCCCATACCTGAACGCCCTGGAAAATGTCATGTTGCCTCTGGCGGTATCAAAACTTTCTTCAGCGGAGAAACGTGAGCGTGCCTGCAATATGCTCAAGCGTGTCGGGCTTCCTGATCGTATGCTGCATTTGCCGCAGCAACTGTCAGGGGGAGAGCAGGAGAGGGTCGCCATTGCCCGGTCTCTGGTGAACAATCCGCCGCTCCTGCTTGCTGACGAGCCGACCGGCAGCCTTGATTCGGCGACCAGTCTACAAGTGATGAACCTGCTTTCTGAACTTCATCAGGATGGCCAGACCATCATCATGGTGACCCATAACAGGGAAAATCTGGAGTGGTTTGATCGCACTATTTATCTGCGTGACGGAATGCTTGAAATGGATTCTGCCGGAGATGCGCGCAGCTTTTCAAAGGCGGTGTGAGGCCGTATGTTTTTACTCTTTATCATCAGTCTCTCGATCATCTTCTACTTCATCTGCATGGAGCTGGTTAAACCGGCGCCCCCGGAGTCGGCTTTGTCTGGTCCATGCCCAGGTTGTTCGGAGCAGGTGGAGTCGGGATGGCTGGTTTGCCCGGAATGCCAGGCGGTATTGAGGGAAAGTTGTCCCGGTTGCGGCAAAGCCCATGATGTCTGGATGAAATATTGTCCCTGGTGTAAATATTTGAACGAAAAGATAAGGGCATGAAGAGTTTGTTCGGAAAATATAAATACTCGCCATTTATCGTTTTTTGTCTGGTAGCGATTGCGTCTATCGTCGTATGCAACCTCTGGTCTCTTTATTGGGGACACTGTGTTCTCAATGATTTTCTACGCATCCCCTTGATAGGCTGGGGGGTGATCGGCGCTAACCTGGTTGCTGCTCTGGTCTACGTCTTGCTCAAACGATACAACACTATGAAGCATGATGACATTCACTGTATTTCGTGCAGCTCAGAACTGCAGAGTTCCTGGGTCTACTGTCCTAATTGCGGTGATGATCACCCGGGCTGAGAACCAGGGCAGATGGCCTGCTTGGTTTTCGCAACCAAACGACTCGATAAGGCTGGCAAGCCAAGCTGCTCTTGTGCTATCTTTTGATGCGATGAAATATAGATATTGTTTGAAATTAGTGACTTACCTGCTTGTGACGACCTTCCTGGTTGCCAGCGCGGGCACCGTTTTCGGTTATGCCTGGTGCTTCGGCGATGATGGCCATGTGGAGGTCAGTTACTCAAAGGGCGGTGGTTGTTGTGCCGAAGATGTTGAGAAGTCTGCTACGGACAGGTATGCTGTCCCCAGTCTCAGCCAGTCGAGTGCAGACTCCTGCGGTTCATGCCTGGATGTCTCCACTCAACAGCGTGGTGCGGTATTTTTCAAACGTCTGAAGCATGCTTCGACAGCTTCTGTTGCGTCTTTGGCTGCTGATAGCTTCTCCCCCAAAAGGGTACAAGGCGATCTGCGAGTTGCCAGGTTAACCTCTCTGTCACCACGTGTTTCGCCAACCATTCTTGCTCATCGCACGGTTGTTCTGCTGAATTGAGTCATGTCCCATAGGTGAGGTTGGGCCGATACGGCCTTTCCCCACTCTCCCAATTGATCCAAATAAAGACAATTCAATAGTTAATGTCCGCAAGACCATGACGGTCTCACGGATGCTTCGATACGCAATGGCAACTCTTCTTTTAACCGCCATTGTTAACAATTGGTTCAGGAGAAATTATCTTGAATAAAGAAAAGAGCTTCACTGACGAGCTATGGGACTTTTTCTGTTCCCTGAAGCTTGCGATTATCACTTTGATTCTGCTGGCAACGACCTCGATTATCGGTACGGTGATTGAGCAGAACAAGTCTCCCCAGGAGTACATGCAGAACTACGGCATGAGCGAGTCGACCTACAAGGCCCTCGACACCCTGCAGTTTTTCGACATGTACCACTCTTACTGGTTCCTCTCCCTGATGGGCCTCTTTGCCGTCAACCTGATCTGCTGCTCGATCAAGCGCCTGCCCAGGATCATCAAGATTGTGCGCGAGCCCACCCTGGTGGCCGATGACAACCTGTTTCGCACCTTTTCCAGTAAGGGCGAAGTTGTCGCAGAGGGCACCATCGAGAGCGTCCGCGATAAAGTGGTCGCACTGCTCAGCAGTAAATTTGCCGCGCCGGTGGTCACCGAGCAGGATGACAAGGTTTATCTGTTTTCACAAAAAGGCAAGCTGTCCCGCTTCGGTGTTTACGTGACCCACACCTCGATCCTGATCATCTTCCTCGGTGCCATGATCGGTAACATCTGGGGTTTCAAGGCCTATATCAATATCGTTGAAGGCAAATCGGTTGATGCTGTCTGGCCGCGGGCCGGGCAAACCCCGATTCCTCTTGGTTTCGAAGTCCGTTGCGATAATTTCGAGGTCACCTTTTACGAAGGTGGTGGCCGTCCCAAAGACTTTACCAGCGACCTGGTTGTTCTTGAGAATGGCAAAGAAGTCTTGAAGAAGACGATTGAGGTTAACGATCCCTTGAGCTACAAAGGCTTGACCTTCTACCAGTCCAGCTACGGCCCGACCGGTGACCCGGTTTATAAGTTCCGTGTCAAAAACAATGAGACCGGCGAAACCGTAATCGTGCAGGGGGCCCAAGGCAAGCGTCTCAAGCTTCCCGGTGGCGCTTCCCTGATTGCCCTGGGCTATGCCGAGAGTTATCAGAACTTCGGCCCGGCCGCCCAGGTGAAGGTCGGTACCGGAGCACCCTTTATCGTTATGAAAAACTATCCGCAGTTTGATGAAAAACGCGGTGGTGCTTATTCAGTCAGTCTGCTTGAGGCAACGCAAAGCTATTACACCGGCCTGCAGGTGGCCAAAGACCCCGGCGTCTGGGTGGTCTGGCTCGGCTGCCTGTTGATGGTGCTCGGCTCCTGTGGTGCTTTCTTCTTGTCGCACCGTCGTATCTGGGTCAGCATTGAGCAACTGGATAAGGGCATTG